>JADFVK010000100.1 GCA_015222495.1 Pseudomonadota bacterium | reverse complement strand
GGTTCAATTGGTGCAGTTGTTATTTGTGTTGTAATTTTTGGCTATCTTATTGCTATGGGTATAAAGAAAATCAATACTGATCACAGCGAAGATTAAAATATATTCTCTGGTAACAAAGAGCCTTCAGCCAACATAAATTTAGCCACCATCATTTATAGTAACGTTAAAATTCTATAAAATTATGGTGGATAAATTTTTGTTATTTAGAAGTGTAGTAAAAAGAGAGAGTCTTGACTCTCTCTTTTTATTTGCAGTGTATAAAAATTTATATGTAACATAAGTTACTTATAAATTACTTATATAGTCTATAATAGTCAAAATCTATATTAGCAAGTAACACAGCGGGAAACACACTATGTCCGAACAACAAAATCAGTTTGAAGCACTGCAAGAGCTCTATGATGAAGCGCATGAACATACGATTAATGTAGGTGATGTTAAAATTCATGCCAAACGTATGGTGGGTAAATTTCGGAATTTAAAATGGTGGGCAAACCTAACCTGGATTATTTTTTTTATAGGCCCTTATTTAAGACTAGGTGATCGTCAGGCAGTATTATTTGATATTCCTAATCGACAGTTTCATATCTTCAACATTACCTTATTGCCACAAGATCTGTGGATGCTTTCCTTTGTTCTACTGTTCTTTGCTATTTTATTAGCCGTTGTTACAGCTTTGGCTGGACGTGTATGGTGTGGTTATTTTTGTTTTCAAACCGTATGGACCGATGTTTTTACCTGGATTGAAGATAAGTTAGAAGGTACACCAGCCAAACGCAGAAAACTAGAAAAGTCCAAGTGGGATGCTAAAAAAATTATAGTACGTGTCCAGAAATATTCTCTATGGCTGTTGATATCCATTTTAACCGGTATTAGTTTTGTGGCCTGGTTTACAGATGCCTATGATTTATGGGGTGATTTATTCACTTTGCAGGCATCATCAACGGCCTATACTACTGTCGGGATGTTTATTGCCGGTACCTTCATATTGGCAGGTCTCTTACGTGAGCAAACCTGTTTCTGGTTGTGTCCTTATGCACGAATTCAGGCAGTTATGGTTGATGATACCTCTATTGTGCCCAGTTATGATGTATCTAGAGGTGAAAAACGTGGGCGTCTGGTTAAAGGTAAGCCAGCATCAGATGAACAGGGTGATTGTGTTGATTGTAATCAATGTGTTGCTGTTTGCCCGACAGGTGTTGATATCAGGGGTGGTCAGCAGGAAGGTTGTATTATGTGCGGCCTGTGTATTGATGCCTGTGACAGTGTTATGGAAAAAATCAATAAGCCTAAAGGCTTGATTCGCTATGCATCATGGGATGGCATTATGGGTAAGGCAGAAAAGCCCATTCTTAAACGTCCGAGAGTATGGGTGTATGGCATTATTCTATTGAGTTCATTGATAGGAGTAGTAATCGGACTGAGTGGTATGGAAACACTGGAACTAAAAGTGTTGCATGCCAGACAGCCATTATTCGTCGTACAAAGTGATGGTACGATTCAAAATCGCTATACTTTAAAGATTCTCAATAAGCAACATGACGATATGAAGATTAAAATTTCTGTCAGCGAGGATGATTTTAACGGTCTGATACTGATTGGCGCAGAAAAAGAAGTTGTGGCGACTCATAGTACTGTAACAGCAGTGACTATTTTTGTTAAAGTACCGAGAAAAAATCTCACTGAAAAGTCACAGGATATTACCTTTATGATTAAGGGTAAAGATGCGCAGGGTAAAGAATATCAGAGTGATAGGCTGAGTATGTTTATTGGGCCGAATAGGTAAGAGAACTTACTACTAAACAAGGTAACTAATTGTAAATATTATGAATTCAACTACTACTGGTAAAATACAACATTGGTATAAGAGCCCGTTGTTACTCATTTGGTTATTCCTGGTGCTTATGGCTATGTCTGGTACCATTTATATGGTGATACAGGCGAATAGTGGTTTCTCAGGCCTGGTTGTTGAGGATTTTTATGAACGAGGTCAGGACTATGAAGAAAATATTCATAAGAAATTAGAAAATAATGCAAAATGGACACCGGCCTTTAAAGTGAATGAAATTAAGCTGAACCAGCAAACTACTATTGAGTTTGCACTCAGTGATAAACAGGGCAAGCCAGCTGTTGTTGAAAAGTTAACATTATTCGTTTATCGACCTTCTAATGCCAAGGAAGATTTTTCAGTCCCTATGACAATTTTGAATGATGGCAAAATCTATCAGGCTCAAGTTACCTTTTCAATCAAGGGTAAATGGGATTTGCTGGCCAGTGCCATTATTGATGGAATAGAAGTTAATTATGCCAAAAGTATTTTTGTTAAAGATTAAAATTGGCAAAATCTCTCTGATGTATCACTAAGTAATGAATCAATCAACTCATCTCCCTGAGCATTGTGATCACTGCCATCTCCCTCTGCCCGATGATGAAATAATTTCATCAACAATTAATGATAAAAAATTATATTTTTGCTGTTATGGTTGCAAAGCCGTTTGTGAAACGATTTATAGTTCAGGCATGGAGGGCTTTTATCAGCGAACCAATGAAGGTGAAATGCTTCAGCCACCGCCGGAAATTGATTCACAGTTAGAAGTTTATGATATCGATGAAGTTCAGGCAGAATTTGTTGATATCACCGGTGATAAGCGTGAAATCCACTTGTTAGTAGAAGGCATTCATTGTGCTGCCTGCGTATGGTTAATCGAAAGACAACTGTCTAATACACCCGGAGTCATAGCTGCCAATGTCAATCTGAGTGCCAAAAAGTTGCGTTTGAAGTGGGATAATAGTCAAATTCAATTATCCAGTATTCTACAGATTATGGGACAAATCGGTTATGCAGCGATACCCTTTGATCCGGAAGCAGCCGAAGGGCAGATAAAAAAACAAAATAGAGAATTATTATTCCGCCTCAGTTTTGCCGGCTTCGCTGCAATGAACTTAATGTGGATATCTATTGC
>JADFVK010000099.1 GCA_015222495.1 Pseudomonadota bacterium | reverse complement strand
TCCTGGGATGTATTAAATACTTTAAGAGCTCAGCGTGTGACCGGGCGTTCTGCCAGAATGTTATTTGAGGTTTTAGGTGACATTTGGGTGGTGTCCAGAAACCCATTTATTGAAGATGATTTAATTGAGAACCCCAAACGTCGTGATGCCTTATTAGAGGCATTAAATCATCGCTTAGAACAAATTCGCTTGCGTGCGGATGGTAATCAGTCAGTATTAGAATTATTAGCCAGTGCTGAAAAAGCAGTATTGGGCTTTAAGGGCTGGCTAATTGAAAGTGAAATTAAACGTCGTCAGGTATTTAAAAAATTAGCCAAAGTTACGCGTAAAGATAATATTTGTTTTGATGGCTTATCACGAGTCAGTCATGTAACTGATGCCAGTGACTGGCGTGTGGAATTTCCCTTTGTAGTACTCACTCCTGATAGCGAAGAAGAAATTCAAATATTGGTGCAAACCTGTATAGAATTGGGTTTGGCTATTATTCCTCGAGGTGGTGGCACGGGCTATACTGGTGGTGCAGTTCCTTTAACCTCTAATGCAGTAGTCATTAATACTGAAAAACTGGATGACTTAGGCCAGGTTGTTCAGCAGCAGATTTCATCTAAAACAGCAAATGATATTGAGAATATTTCTGTTGCTACTATTGCCACGGAAGCTGGTGTAGTTACCCGCCGTGTGTCAGATATTGCTGAACAGCAGGGGCTGGTCTTTGCGGTTGACCCCACTTCTCAGGATGCTTCCTGCATTGGTGGTAATATCGCCATGAATGCCGGTGGTAAGAAAGCGGTTATGTGGGGCACAACATTAGATAACTTATTATCCTGGAAAATGGTAACTCCTGATGCCCGTTGGATGAATATTGAGCGTTTGGAACACAATCTGGGCAAGATCCATGAAGTAGAAATAGTACGTTTTAAAATCACTCGCTATGCACTCAATGGTAAAGATATTGAGAGTGAAGAAATACTGGAAGTTCCAGGTAAAGATCTGCGTAAACAAGGTTTAGGAAAAGATGTCACTAATAAATTTTTAGGTGGCATTCCAGGAGTACAGAAAGAAGGCTGTGATGGCATTATCACCTCTGCAGTATTTGTCTTATATAAAATGCCGCAACATATTCGTACAGTTTGTATGGAGTTTTTTGGCTCTGATATGGGTGATTCAGTTCCAGCCATTGTAGAAACCATTGATTATATTAAAACATTAGATGATGTGGTTTTAGCCGGTTTGGAGCATCTTGATGAGCGCTATATTAAGGCTGTTTCTTATTCAACCAAATCCCCTAAAACTGAATTGCCCAAAATGGTGCTATTGGCGGATATAGCCTCAGATAATGAACAATCAGTGGCCCAGGCAGCTTCCAAGATTGTGCAGTTGGCCAATTGTCGTGATGCTGAAGGCTTTATTGCCACCAGTCCTGAAGCGAGGAAATTTTTCTGGTCTGATAGAGCAAGAACAGCTGCTATTGCTTCTCATACTAATGCCTTTAAGGTCAATGAAGATGTGGTCATTCCTCTTGATCGTCTGGCTGAATATACTCTGGGAATAGAGCGTATAAATATTATTCAGTCAATTAAAAACAAGCTGAAAATTATATCTTCTGTAAGTAATTACTTACATACTGACCTAAAAATCAATTCTGATAATCCTGAATTTGAGGGTTCTGAAGAAACCCGCCTTATTATTCAAGATAAAAAATCAGCAGCACTTGAACTCATTATAGAGGTGCAGACGCGTTGGAATTTATTATTGGAACACCTTGATACGCCTGTCTGTGAACTAAACAATAATACTCTTTCCCTGGCCTATGCAGATATTATTGATCAGCAAAATAATAATACCCTTAGCTATTTTGACTTATTACAAAAACGAATTTTAAGAGTTTCCTATCGACTGGAAATTGAAAAACCACTGAAAGAATTATTCCGTGGTGTCAATCTATCTGATGTTTATGAACAGCTGGATAAGATTCATGCAGATTTACGCAATAGCCGTTTATTTGTAGCCACACATATGCATGCCGGTGATGGTAATGTTCATACTAATATTCCCGTACATTCCAATGATTATGAAATGCTGCATACAGCAGAAAAAATAGTTGCAGAAATTATGGGGCTGGCAGAATCTCTGGGAGGAGTAATTTCCGGAGAGCATGGCATTGGCATTACCAAGTTACGATTTTTAAGCGATGAAGTACTGTCTGATTTTAAAGCGTATAAAGATCAGGTAGATCCTCAGCATCACTTTAATCCGGGCAAATTAATGGCAGGTTCCGGCCTGGATAACGCCTATACCCCATCTTTACAATTATTGCAGCAGGAAGCATTAATTTTAGAAGCCAGTGCTCTGGGTTCTTTGAATAATGAAATCAAAGACTGCCTGCGCTGTGGTAAATGTAAATCAGTGTGTACCACACATGTTCCACGAGCCAATCTGCTTTATTCACCACGTAATAAGATTCTTGGTACCGGCTTGATAATGGAAGCTTTTCTTTATGAGGAGCAAACTCGTCGTGGAATTTCTATTCGCCATTTTGATGAAATGAATGATATAGCCGATCATTGTACGGTATGTCACAAATGCCTGAGCCCTTGTCCAGTGAATATAGATTTTGGTGATGTGTCCATTAAAATGCGTACCATCTTGCGCCAGAGAAAACAAAAACGTTTTTCTTTGATGAGTAAGTTGGCTATGGCATTTTTAAATGTCACCGATCCAACCACCATTAAAGTGATGCGTAAGGTGATGATTGAATGGTCATACAAAGGACAACGTTTAGGTCATCAGTTGTCTAAATATTTTGGTCTCAATCGTAAAGGCCGTTTACCTCATATTACCCATGGAAAAATGCCTATTAATGAGCAGGTGATTAACTTTGTTAAAAAGCCAATGCCTGCAGATATTCCTTCGCAAACAGCCAGACAGTTATTGGGGATTGAAGATAGTAGTATTATTCCTATTTTAAGAGATGTGAATAAACTCAAGCAATTAGCAGATGAAGAACAGGATGCTGTTTTCTACTTCCCAGGCTGTGGTTCAGAACGTTTATATAGTCAGGTAGGTCTGGCTACCCTGGCTATGTTATATCATGCAGGAGCCCAAACCGTCCTGCCACCAGGATATTTGTGTTGTGGGTACCCGCAAATAGCCGGTGGAGAAGATGAGAAAGGCCATGAAATTTCTACAGAGAACCAGGTTTTATTTCATCGTATAGCTAATACCTTAAACTATATGGATATTAAAACAGTGATCGTTTCCTGCGGAACCTGTATGGATCAACTATTAAAATATCAATTTCAGCAAATATTCCCGGATTGTCGTTTATTGGATATTCATGAATACCTGGCAGAAAAGGGATATAAAATTAATACAGAAAATAAGGAATCAGATAATGCTTATATTTATCATGATCCCTGTCATACACCAATTAAAACCCTGCAACCTTTAAATGTAGCAAAATCATTACTTGGTGATAATGTTATTTTATCTGATCGTTGCTGTGGTGAGTCAGGTACATTAGCAGTTTCAAGACCTGATATCTCTACACAATTACGTTTTCGTAAACAGGAAGAGCTGACCAAAAATATAACTGAATTAAAGACATCAGAAACTAAAAATGTAAAATTATTAACAACCTGCCCTGCCTGTCAGCAAGGTTTAAACCGATACCGCGGTGAAACCGGCTTGATTCCAGAATATATCGTGGTGGAATTATGTCAGAATATCTTAGGTGAAAATTGGCAGCAGCAATTTATTCAAAATGCCAATCATGGTGGTATTGAACGAGTTTTACTGTAAAAATAGTATATAATTTATTGTAACTACTCAGTCCAAATTAACAAAAGTCTTATGGTTGCTTGTTTTTAGTACTTAGAACTGTCTGCACCCAAAAGCGGGCATAGCAAACGAAGTGAGTTTTCTAAGTTCTAAAAATAAGTGAGCATAAGGCTCAACTGTTATTTGTTAGTCAATATGCTGAGTAGTTACGATTTATTTAGCTTAAAGCCAAAGTTCCTCAAATTAATGAGAAATTAAGATGACTGATCAAACTGCCCAATGGAAGAAAAAATACTACGATGGTCTAGATAAAATAGATAAGTGTGAGAAAGAGTGGAAGACTATTGAAGATTTATTTAAACAGGCAATTTCTCGACTAGCTCTTGCTGCAGAAGGTAAAAATAAATCACTGGATGTTTCTTTAAATCAATTAAGAATTTCAATTAGAAAAGGGAAGGATAATCATGTCATTGAATCCGTACTTAAAAATGTTTCAAAAGAGTTAATAAAATTAGATCGATTAAAGAATTCAGGCCCCACAGGAGATGCAGGGTTTTTATTGAAAGTTATTAAACAAATGACTTTACAGGGGAAGGCTGAAAAGAAAGCCAGTAAACTGATTAGAAAACTTAATGCAAAAAATCCTCCGCAACAAGCCGAACTTATTAAACTATTTACTGAGCTTTTATCCATAGTTGTTAAACAGGCAATAATGGAAAGTGATACAGATAATTCTTCAGGTGGGGGTTTTTTTAAAAACTTGTTCTCTTTAGGAACAGAATCTGCCTCTAAAAAATCATCTGCTGACTCTAGTGATGAAGAATCTCTGGATAATGCGATACAGGAACTTAATCAGGAACAATTAACTAGTGTTGTATACACAGTACAAAATGTTCTTGAATCCATAATTGATGGTATGGGCCTAGATGAATCGGTTAAAGAACAATTAAAAGAAAAAGTGGTTGAAGTTAAGCCCACTAAAGAAATACATGTTCTCTTAGATGATCTGAAAGATATTCTTAAAGATTCAGGGCTTAGTCAAATTGCTGTAACAGAGGGAATCAAAAATACTATTCGTGAGGATGAGTTCCATAACTTATTAATCCGCTTAGTAGAACACTTGCCTCTGGAAGAATCTATAAAAGTCAAAGCAGAAAAACTTAAAGAAAATTTTTCTCATGGTGTCAGCACAGAACAATTACCCAATGCATTACAGTCAATAGCTGATTTGATCAGTATGATGCGACGCAATGTTCAACAGGAACAAGAAGATTTTGAACTGTTTTTAAAGAAGTTGACTGGAAGATTACAGGAAGTTGATCAATATTTACAGAGTAATTTTAAGGAAGCTCAAAAGTCCTATAAAGAGGGTGTTGAACTGGATAATGTGGTTAAAGAGCAGGTTAAGGGTATTGGTCATTCTGTTGCATCAATAAAAAATCTGGAAGAAATAGAATCTGTAATACAAATTCATCTGGATCAAATTATTTCCCATTTAGATATTCATCGAAATAAAGAAGATGAAAGAGTTACACGAATAGAAAAGCAAAATAGTCAACTTTCAGAAAAACTTAAATACTTGGAATCAGAAAGTGAAAACTTACGTGAAGAAGTTTTAAATTCACATAACAATGCATTGATTGATCCTCTGACACAATTGCCCAACCGCCTTGCCTATGATGAAAAACTTAAACAGGAATATGCACGCTGGAAACGTTATAATAATACTTTATTGATAATGGTTTGGGATATTGATTTATTTAAATCAGTGAATGATAATTATGGCCACCGTACTGGAGATGAAGTATTAAAAGGTGTGGCAACCATGTTGAGAAACAGCCTGCGTGAAACAGATTTCATCTTTCGCTTTGGAGGTGAGGAATTTGTCAGCCTCATGCCTGAAACGAGTCTGGGTGGTGGTTTTAAAATTTCAGAAAAAGTAAGAGCATCCATTGAAAAGCTTAAATTCACTCATAATGGTCACGATATTAAAGTTACGATTTCCAGTGGAATTACAATTTTTGTAGAGAATGATACTTTGGAAAGTGCTTTTGAACGAGCGGATAAGGCACTTTATCAGGCGAAGGACCAGGGACGCAATCGTTGTGTTATTGCAAAAATGATATAAAGTGTGGCGTTCGGAAATGTGTTGGTATCAGTAATTGGTGAGGTGTAGTTACTATTACTGGGGACGCTCAAGCACATCCATGTGACGCTCAACCTCGGCATGACCACCATGGACGGTGGAAATGCAGCTTGAGGCAGGATGCCGGTGCTGCCCATGCCTCGAAAAGCCTCCTGAACCACAACCTATACACCATATTGCTACGTATTTCCGAACGCCACCTTCTCTTGATCTATGTTTTTAAGTACTAACAAGCTAATTTGAAAAAACAATACTTGGTAGCCAGGTGGCTAGTGATGGCCAGAAAGCCAGTGCTATTAGCATTGATAATTGAATTAAAATAAAGGGGATAATACCTTTATAAATATCTATGGTTTTAACACTATCAGGTGCTACACCTCTTAAGTAAAATAATGCAAAGCCAAACGGTGGCGTTAG
>JADFVK010000098.1 GCA_015222495.1 Pseudomonadota bacterium | reverse complement strand
TTGACGCGAACTTTATTAAAGCGCCCGTATTGGATGTCAGGTCATATTCAGCATGGTGCCAAGCGTGGAAGAACCATTGGTTTCCCCACGGCTAATGTCCCCCTACATCGAGCAACACCTGCCGTATCCGGTGTCTTTGCGGTCAGGCTATGGGGTAATGATTTAGGTGTTTGTAAAAATATTATTAATGATAGCAATCGCCAGGGAATTAATGGCATCGCTAATATTGGTTTTCGCCCAACGGTAGATGGGAAAAAAGGTTTACTAGAAGTACACCTATTTGATTTTGACGGGGATTTATATGGTAAATTAGTCCATGTGGATTTTTTACATAAAATTCGAGATGAAATAAAGTTTGATTCATTTGATATTTTAAAACAACAGATTTTAAAAGATGTTGTAGAGGCGAAAGAGTATTTTAGCAAAGGATAGAGGGGTAATTTGTTTGGCTATTGTGCGAATAATTTACAATTGAGCCTTCCGGTCACTTATTTTTAGCACTTAGACTCTTTGTTACAAGAGGTCACTACACTCAGACAGTTCTAAGTACTAAAAACACGCAGGATAAGTACTTTTACGAAAATATAAATTTTCTAAAGTACTAAAGCAACCGAAAGACTTTCTTAAGCTTCACTTTTAGTCATTTTAAAGTAGCAAATAGTTTTTTTATTTAAAAATTACATTAGGCTATTACAAATTCAGAAGCCATTTAGGGTGTGCTTTTTTTTCGTGAACAACTGTCTGAGCGCAGCGAGTTTTGTGAACGATAAAAAAAGTATACCCTGAATGGCTGGTATTACCGAAACACTAAAATATTTAAACAATCATTGTTCAGGAAAGTGAGAAAGTTGTGAGTAAGCAGAATATCTATAAAGAAACTTTAAATTTACCCAAGACAGCATTCCCTATGAAGGCAAATCTGGCTCAGCGCGAGCCAAATATGCTTAAAGAGTGGGAGCAGAAAGGTATTTATAAAAAATTGCGTGAATTAGCTTCGGGTCGTCCTAAGTTTATATTACATGATGGACCTCCTTATGCTAATGGCGATATTCATATTGGTCATGCAGTCAATAAGATTCTTAAAGATATTATTATTAAATCTCAAACAATGGGTGGCTATGATGCACCTTATATTCCAGGTTGGGATTGTCATGGTTTGCCTATTGAGTTGAATGTAGAAAAGAAAATGGGTAAGGCCGGGGTTAAGGTTGATGCTAAGACTTTCCGTGATGGTTGTCGTACTTATGCAGCTAAGCAGGTGGCAGGGCAAAAAGAAGATTTTAAACGTCTCGGGGTGATGGGAGACTGGGATAATCCTTATCTAACTATGGATTATCAGTTTGAAGCAAATATTATTCGTACTCTGGGCAAGATTATTGATAAGGGACACCTGTATAAGGGATCTAAGCCTGTGCATTGGTGTACGGACTGTGGTTCTGCTCTGGCTGAGGCTGAGGTAGAGCATGAAGATAAAATGTCACCGGCAATTGATGTGCGTTTTAAGGTGCAGGATAGAGCCGCTGTATTAGGATTCTTTGCCAGTGATGATGATTCTGGATTTGATATTAATGCAGTGATCTGGACTACGACTCCCTGGACTTTACCGGCTAATCAGGCGGTGGCATTACATGCAGATTTTGATTATGTTCTGGTTAAAACAGAAACAGAAATGCTGATTCTGGCAGAAGACTTATATGAAACTGCTTTGCAGCGTTATGGGGTTGAAAGTCATGAGATACTTGGGCGTTGTAAGGGAACTTTATTAGAAAATCAGATTTTACAACATCCATTTTATGATCGACAGGTTCCAGTCATTCTAGGTGATCATGTGACTGCGGAATCAGGTACAGGTGCTGTTCATACAGCACCTGGACATGGTCAGGAAGATTATGTTGTGGGTATGAAATATGATCTTGAGATTGATAATCCAGTAGGTGCTAATGGTTGTTTTGTCACCGGAACACCTTTGTTTGAAGGTCAGCATGTGTTTAAGGCTAATCCTCTGGTATTGGATGTTTTAAGAGAGAAGGGTGCTTTATTAAATCTTGAGGAATTATTACATAGTTATCCTCATTGCTGGCGTCATAAGACTCCAATTATTTTTCGTGCCACGCCACAATGGTTTATCAGTATGGATCAGAAAGGTTTGCGTGGGCTGGCCATTGATGCCGCAAATAAAACTACCTGGTTGCCTGACTGGGGTAAGGCTCGTATTGAAGGTATGCTGGAGAATCGTCCTGACTGGTGTATATCTCGTCAACGTACCTGGGGTGTTCCTATTGCTGTTTTTGTACACAATGAAACTCAGGAACTTCATCCTGATACTCCGGCGTTGATTGAAAAAGTGGCACAACGTGTTGCAAAAAATGGTATTGATGACTGGTTTGAATTAGATGCGGCAGAATTGATTGGTGATGATGCTAAGGATTATATTAAGGTAATGGATACTCTGGATGTGTGGTTTGATTCCGGTGTGACGCATGCCTGTGTAATTAATGAGCGTGAAGAATTGGAATTTCCAGCTGATCTTTATCTGGAAGGCTCGGATCAACATCGTGGCTGGTTCCAGTCGTCTTTGCTGACATCAGTAGCAGTCAATGATGTGGCGCCATATAAAGAAGTGTTGACGCATGGTTTTGTGGTAGATGCCAATGGTAAAAAAATGTCCAAGTCCAAGGGCAATGTGGTGGCACCGCAAAAAGTTATGAAAAATTTAGGGGCTGATATTCTTAGACTCTGGGTAGCTTCTACGGATTATACGGGTGAAATTACCGTATCGGATGAAATTTTAAAGCGTACCGCAGATACTTATCGCCGTATTCGTAATACAGCACGCTTTATGCTGGCGAATATGGATGGATTTGATCCTGTACAAAACAGCTTGGCTGCAGATCAATTATTGCCTCTGGATCGTTGGATTGTGGTGCAGGCAGAATATTTACAACAGGAGATTATTGCTGCTTATGAGCAATATGAGTTTCATCTGGTGTACCAGAAAGTACATAATTTTTGTGCTATGGATCTAGGTGCTTTTTACCTGGATGTCATTAAGGATCGTCAATATACGACTCAGGAAGATAGTATTGCACGACGCTCTGCACAAACAGCTCTGCATCATATTGTTGAAGCAATGACACGCTGGATTGCACCGATTTTAAGTTTTACTGCAGAAGAATTATGGGCATTTATTCCAGGTGAGCATACAGAGTCTGTTTTCTTTGAGACCTGGTATGCATTTCCTGCAGAAATTGTTGATGAAATGGATAATGATTACTGGCAGAAGGTAATTAAGGTTCGTATTGCCTGTAGTAAGGAAATGGAAAAACTGCGTGTTGATAAGGTAATCGGTTCTTCTCTGGATGCTGAAATTGATTTGTATTGTGATGATGAATTATTAGAAGCCTTAGGTAAATTAGAAGATGAACTGCGTTTTGTATTGATTACTTCTTATGTCCGTTTACATGCTTTAGCGGATAAACCTGCAGATGCAGTTGTTGCTGAGGATGTTTCCGGTTTAGCCCTGGAGGTTAAAGCTTCTGAACATGAAAAATGTGTACGCTGCTGGCATCACCGTGAAGATGTGGGTACTAGTAAAGAGCATCCCGAACTATGTGGTCGTTGTATTGATAATGTTGAGGGTGATGGTGAAACACGACACTATGCTTAAGTGGTTATGGTTAACTGCAATTGTTGTCATCCTGGATTTAAGTAGTAAGGCAGTCGTTAGTTATTATTTTAGTTTATATGAAACTATGGTAGTGATTCCAGGTTGGTTTAATTTAACTCTGGCACATAATGCCGGAGCAGCCTTTAGCTTCCTGGCGGAGGAGTCCGGTTGGCAGCGTTGGTTTTTTGCAATAATAGCTATTTCAGTCAGTCTGGTAATTTTCTTCTGGATTAAACGCTTAAAAGCTTCTGAACGTTGGTTGGCTATTGCTTTGGCTTTGGTGCTAGGCGGGGCGTTAGGTAATTTGTGGGATCGTCTCACACTTGGTTATGTGGTTGATTTTCTGGATGTTTATTATCATGATGCCGGTACTTTGAAAACAATGCATTGGCCGGCATTTAATATCGCAGATTCAGCCATTAGTATTGGTGCAGTGATGCTGATTATTGATGCATTCTTTAATAAAGAAGAGCAGCATAAAGAAACAATTACAAAGTAAATTTATAAAGGTTAAATTTTGACAAAATCTGTAGAAAAAGACAGCACAGTTTCATTACATTTTAATTTAACTCTGGCTGATGGTTCGCCTGTGGATGGTACCAGTGATGGAGAGCCCATGAATTTTACGATGGGTGACGGAGCGATGATTGAGCCATTTGAGAATGTGATATTAGGACTGTCTGTGGGTGAAAAACAGCAGGTGAGCCTGGATCCAAGAGAAGCTTTTGGTTTTCCTGATGATGAAAATAAGCATTGGATGGATAGGGCAGAGTTTAAAATGGATGTGGAACTCCAGGAAGGACTGGTTATTGAGTTTAGTACGCCTGAGGGAGAAAATATTCCAGGGTCTCTTGTGGAACTAACAGAAGATAAAGTTCTGGTTGATTTTAATCATCCACTGGCAGGTCATGAAATAATTTTTTCAGTGGAAGTTGTGGATATAAAATAGCAATATGCAGTTAAAATTAGCAAATCCCCGTGGTTTTTGTGCTGGTGTAGAGCGAGCGATTGAGATAGTGGATCGTGCTTTGACGTTATTTGGGGCACCTATTTATGTGCGTCATGAGGTGGTGCATAATCGTGCTGTGGTGGAGTCCTTAAAGAGTCGCGGGGCTATTTTTGTTGAAGAATTGTGTGATGTACCTGACAAATGTATTGTCATTTTTAGTGCACATGGAGTTTCAAAAGCAGTAAAAACTGAAGCAGAAAATCGTGATGTTAAGGTCTTTGACGCTACTTGTCCCTTAGTCACCAAAGTTCATCTGGAAGTGACTCGTTATAGTAAGGAAGGTATTGAGTGTGTTTTAATAGGCCATGCAGGACATCCTGAAGTTGAAGGAACCATGGGGCAGTATGAAACACAGCATGGTGGTGATATTTATTTGGTCGAAAAACCAGAAGATGTCGCTTTGTTAAATATACGAAAGCCAAAACAATTGGCTTACGTGAGTCAAACTACTTTATCAATGGATGATACAGTAGAAATTATTCATGCATTGAGAGCTCGTTTCCCTGCTATTGCAGGCCCAAGAAAAAATGATATTTGTTATGCAACACAAAGCCGACAGGATGCGGTTAAAACTCTATCACAGACTGCTGAAGTGGTATTAGTGGTTGGTTCTCCTAATAGTTCTAATTCTAATCGTCTAAGAGAAGTGGCACAACGTCAAGGCTCTAAAGCTTATTTAATTGATTCTGCAGATGAAATACAAATATCATGGCTGGATAATTGTCAACAAATTGGTATTACAGCTGGAGCTTCAGCACCTGAATATCTGGTTGAAGAAGTAGTAGACTTTTTAAAACTACAGAGAGTCAGTGCCAATAAGGTTGAATTAGGAGAAAAAGAATCTGTAGTTTTTTCTTTACCATTAGAATTGCAGGATAAATGATAGGGTAAGACCTGAGTCACAATCTTTTATTTTCTGTTAATATAGAATTATTCATTGTTTAATCAATAGAGCAATAATAAACTCCATGTTCAAGTTATTAATAAGTCTAGCACTTTTGCTATGGGTCAATACAAGTTTTGCTATCTCGTTGATAGTTAATGATTCTGTATCATTTTCACCAGATTCTAGTAAAGACATTCGTAATATTTTTACTCTGCAACAGACTCACTGGGAAAATGGCAATAAGATCCAGGTTTTTGTTTTTCCTGATGATAATGACGTACACCAACAATTTTCTAAATCAGTCACACAAATGTTCCCGTATCAATATCGACGAATATGGGATCGAGTTACATTTTCCGGTACAGGTCTGGCTCCAACAATAGTCAATAGTATGGAAGAAATGCTGGAAAAAGTCAGTCAGACAAAGAACTCAATAGGTTATATAGAGAATATAGATAAGCATCAATCTATTAGAGTAATTATTCTTCAGGGGGATGAGAATGAAGCACAATAAAAGGTATTTTCATGCTTCTTTATTACAAAAAGGGCTCCTGAGTCTGCTACTAGCTTTATGGATCCAACCAGCGTTTGCTATTGAGCTTGCGGATAATATTCAAGTACATGGCTTTTTAACTCAGGGGGCATTCTATACCAGTGATAATAACTATAATGGAGATAGTGATGATGATGTTTCCTTTGATCAGACAGAAATTGGTTTGAATGCATTCTGGCAAGTGAATGATAGGGTAGATTTTTCTGTGCAGGGTTTATACCGTAAGGCTGGTAAAGTTGAAAATGGAGATGTTCGATTAGATTATGGCATGATGAATGTTAATTTGTTTAATGATGAAAATAATCATTTTGGATTGCGTCTGGGTAGAATTAAAAATCCTATTGGCCTATACAATGAAACCAGAGATGTGGCTTTTACCACCCCGAGTATTTTATTACCACAAAGTATTTACCTGGAACGTTCCCGTTCACTACTGGTTGCTTCTGATGGAGGACAATTATTTTCCAAGCATCAATTGGGAGATGGCTGGTTATCTATAAAGCTTAATTATGGTAATACACATAATGATAATGATGAAATTCGTGATCAAATGTTTGTTTCATATGCACATGGTGACTTAGACTCAGAGGATGGTTCTTTTGTCGGACAAATTAAATATAATTATCAAAGTGATAAATATATATTTGCACTCAGTTATGCCGATGTTACTTTAGAGTATGATTCAAGTTCTCGGGATCTTATTCCTTTTGCAGATGGTACAGCTCGATTTTCTCCTTATATTTTTTCTGCGCAATACAATGGTGAAAAACTGAGTTTAACGACAGAGTATTATTATTCTGAAAATGAGTTTAAAGACTTTGGGGCCTATTCTCCTGACCTCTCACCAATTACTACTAATTGGTATGTACAGGGTGAATATCGCTTATCTCATAAATGGCAGGCAATTATGCGCTATGATGAGAGTTATCTGGATAAGGATGATCGTTCCGGTAAAAACTATGAAGCAATGGGGGCTCCCGGACATATGGGATTTACTAAAGACTCAATGATTGGTGTACGCTGGGATATCAGACCGGATGTTATGCTTAGAGCTGAATATCATAATATTAATGGTACATCCTGGCTACCCAATGCAGATAATCCAGATAGAAAAGAAACCAAGCGTTATTGGGATTTATTTTCCTTACAAATGTCCTATCGCTTTTAAAAATGACGACACTGCAGAAAAAGAAAGCATTTATCAGCCTTAAGTGGAAATATGCGCTGATTATTTCCAGCGTAATCGTATTACTATATGTTATTTTAAGTTGGGGATTATATCAAAAATCAAATAGTGACTTTGAAGAACAATTACATGTTCAACAACTCAATAACATAAATGTTTTATCAGACTTAATTAATAATTCTGGTCAGGTGATGGAACAGTTGGTTGATAGTCTGATTCAGTTTAAGTTGGGAAAGGGAAATATTAATAGCAATGAAGAACTAACCCATCTGATAAAAAAATATTGGCCAAATCTTCAAATTACCTGGGGTTTAAGTAATATTAGTTTCTATCAGTCAGATTCAGAAACACTCTTTCATCTTGGTATAGAAAAACCTGAACTCAACCTGTTAAACCTGAAAGTTTTAACCACAGAACGTCCTCATCATGCGATTGTTTGTCAAACACAATGTCTTATCTATGCTGCTGTACCGGTTTTAATACAGGGAAAATTAGAGGGGGTTATCAGTATTGGCAAATCAATTGCAGATACCTTAATCTTCTTTGAAAATCTAACACAGGCAGATATTGGCCTATGGAATAATAATATTATCCCGGCTATCACCAATGAAAAAAATACTCGTCCCTTACTGAAAAATCTTTTGTCGAAAAAGCAAATAAAACCTCGTAAAGTTGGTGATACGAATATTCAAATTAGCCAGACTATTTATAATAAGCAACATTATTCTATTAGCTTTTCCCCTGTAGAACTGGATAGTAATGCAAGCTTTATAATTATCAACCATCTTGAACATGCATATCAGCAGCTACAAAATGAACGTGTGAATATTATTATTACTGGCTTAACTAGTTTACTGGTAACATTGATATTATTGTTTTATCTATTGGAAAAATCCTTAAAAAGAATTGATCATTTATTATTGGCATTACCCTTTTTATCAACAGCGATTTCTGACAAATATAAACATGTTAAAGAAATTCTTAGTCAGGTTAGGGCATCTAAATTTGGATTTGATGAATTGGATCAATTAAGAGGTAGTTTTGGTAAACTCAGCGATCAATTAGAAAGTCTGGAAAATGATTCAATCAGTAAAAATATAGCATTAAAAAAAGAACGTGACTTTATACATCAATTAATTGAAACCGCACCTGTTTATATTATTACACAGGATCTATCCGGTAAGATCATTTCAGCTAATAATCAATGTAGCAGATTATTAGGAATGAAAAATGATGAGATTATTGAGCAAAGCTTTGATGAGATGTTCACAAAAAAAGATTCATCCCATATACAATTATTAAAAAGTTTTAGAGAAAATAAAAGCTCTAAAATGGTGAATATTGATGATGAACTTATTACAAGTTTCAGTGGTAATAATTTTATTTCATGGATCCATAGTTTTATTAATAATGATTCAGGACAGCAAGATAATATCTTATCATTGGGTATTGATATTACGGAAAGAAAGTTGGCAGAAGATCAAACTCTATGGATAGCATCTCATGACCCATTAACTAACTTGCATAATCGTCGTTATTTCCAAAATGAGTTTGAGAAAATACTGACCTTATCAGAACGTTATGATAATAAAGTTGCACTATTTTATTTAGATCTCGATCAATTTAAAATTGTGAATGATACTCAGGGGCATGACTCAGGTGATAAATTATTAATACAAGTGGCAAATTCTTTAAGTAAAATAAGTCGTAAATCTGATCTGCTTTGTCGTCTGGGTGGGGATGAATTTGCTATTGTAACACCCATAAATGATATGCAAGGAGTGGAGGCTTTGGCGGAAAAAATTAACCACTCTATGAAAGATATTATTTTCCAGGAAAATGTATCCTATCAGGTCGGATTTAGTGTGGGTGTTGCTCTTTATCCCGAGCATGGACAAAGTATTCATGAACTATTAACCAATGCTGATTTGGCGATGTATAAATCAAAAGAAACTGGTTTTAACCAATATCATATTTATAATCCAAAAAATAATTATCATCAGGAAATTAATAAAAAGCTGGAATGGAAACAGTTGATTGAAACAGCAATTGCTGAAAACTGGTTAACACTTTATTATCAACCAATCTTAGATCTTCAGACACAAACAATCAGTCACTATGAATGTCTGCTTAGGATTGTAAGATCTGATGGTGAAGTGATGGGGCCTGCTGAATTCATTCAATATTCTGAAAAACTTGGGTTGATAGAAAGTATAGATATTTTAGTTATCAATTTGGCTATTAAGCAACATCTTGTATTACAGAAAAACGGTAAAGAGCATCTTAAATTAGCCATTAATTTATCCGGTCGTTCGATTAATAGTGATAAGGTAAAAGATGAGATAAAAATTTTATTACAGAGACCTGAAGTTTGTTCTGAAAAAATTATTTTTGAAATAACAGAAACTTCAGCAGTCACTAACTTTTCCTCAGCACAAAATTTTATTTGTGAAATTAGAGAGTTGGGATGCCAGGTTGCTCTTGATGATTTTGGTACTGGATTTTCTTCTTTTTATTATTTAAAAAATATGTCATTTGACTATATTAAAATTGATGGAGCCTTTATTAAACGTATTGATTCTGATAAAGAAGATAAGATATTTGTTAAAGCTCTTTCAGATGTGGCACGAGCATTGGGTAAAAAGACTATAGCAGAATTTGTAGAATCAGAACAAATTGTAACAATTCTAAAAGAACTGAATATTGATTATGCTCAAGGCTATCATATCAGTAAACCCCTGCCAAAAATTCATTAATATAGGATAAGTCCTACAAAATAATCAGTTCCTTTCCTACATTATTTTGTACCAAAAAAAAATATACTCATACTTTCTAAAGCATGCAAGGAAAGCATAATGAGCAATTTTAAAAAAGGATTTACTTTAGTTGAGTTAATGATCATCATCAGTATCTTTGGAATTCTTATGTCCATGTCAATACCTTCATTTGAGGGAATGTTAAAACGACAAAAGGCATCAGGAGAAGCTAATAATCTGGTATCACTAATCTACCTGGCTCGTAGTGAAGCAATTAAAACTAATCAAGTGGTCACAATTTGTCGTTCAGCCGATGGACTGGAATGTGGTAATGATTGGAAGGATGGCTGGATGATGTTTGTTGATAATAACCGTAATGGTACAAAAGAAGCGGCTGAAAGAATTATCCGCTCAGGTCATGCAGGCAATGGTTATCAGGTTTCCTTTAGGGCCTTTGGTTCAAATCGTTATCTGCGATTTACTCCCTTAGGTATTACACTGTCACAAAATGGAACCTTTAAACTTTGTCCCGCAGATAATGACAGCCGTTATGCTCGTGCCGTGATTATCAGCAAAACAGCCCGTGCCAGACTGGCAAAAGATTCGGATGGAGATGGAATTTATGAAGCAGCCAATGGCAGCCCACTAAGTTGTGACTCGTAAAATGGTAGGTTTAGTAATCCGTGCTGAGGGTGGAGGTGATCTATAGTTCTGGGGACGCTTCAAGGCCATCCATGGCCCGCTTACTTACGCCATCCATGGCTCCAGAAACCCCAGAACTATAGATCACCTCCACCCTCAGCACTACCAGTATCATTTTTCTCGCTGGGGTGGGGTAGAGCAAGAGCACAAGATAAAGCAAAAAAAATGATAGAGTTCTTTTCTTTTTCTTTTGCTCTTGCTTCTGCTTTTGCTCTTACGCCCCCAAGCGAGGCGAATGTCAGTGGTAGTGAGTAGGGGAGATAGGTGTAGCTTGTTGGGGTTTCTGGAGCCATGGATGGCGCAAGTAAGCGGGCCATGGATGGCCTTGAAGCGTCCCCAACAAGCTACACCTATCTCCCCTGCTCACGGTTTTCCACCCCAAACATTCCCGAGTGATCAATCTGGGATTGTTTTGCCTGGGTTAAGTATATTATCCGGATCAAATTGTTGTTTAATAGATTTCATGTAGCTTAGGTTCATCTCATCTAATTCTTTGCTGACATATTCTTTTTTTACCAGGCCAATACCATGCTCGCCTGATAATGTGCCATCCAGAGAAAGGACTAATTGAAATACTTCTTCCAGGCATTCATGTACTTTTATTTGTAGTTGTTTGTCATCGGGATCGGTGAGTAAGTTAACGTGGATATTACCATTACCTGCATGACCAAAGTTTACAATGGGAATATTATATTTTTGTGAAAGCTTATCTAAGTTTTCAATAAGATCGGGGATTTTTGAAACAGGAACGACGACGTCTTCATTAATTTTTTTAGGCGCTATTTTTCTTAATGCAGGGGAGAGTGCTTTTCTGGTTTCCCATAAGGCTTTGACCTCTTTTTCTGAAGTGGCTTTAATAATATCTATGCAGCCACTATTCTTTGCACTGCTAATAATAGATTCAAGACCTTCTTCTAAGTAACTTTTATTACCATCCAATTCTACCATCAGCATTGCACCTGCATTGTGGGGCAGATTGGCTGAGGAATAGTCACGAATCATTTCTATAGCTTGCTTATCAATAAACTCAAGAGCACAGGGTGTAATTGGCTGAGCCATGATAGCTGATACGGCTTGAGCTGCGCTATGAATGGAGTCATAGGTGATTTGTAAGGTACGCTTTTCAGCAGGCAAGGGGGTGAGCTTTAATGTGGCTTCAGTAATAATCCCTAGTGTTCCCTCAGAGCCAATGATTAAACGTGTCAGATCATAGCCCACTACGCCTTTAGTGGTTTTAACGCCGGTTTTTAGAGTATCTCCTTTGCCTGTCACCACCGTTAGTCCCAATACATTCTCTCTTGTAGTACCATATTTGACCGCTCTGGGTCCGGCAGAATTATAGGCTAAATTGCCTCCTATGGTACAAATTGCACTGCTGGTGGGATCAGGAGGCCAGAAAAATCCATGTTCAGCAACGGCCTTTTGTATTGCCTGATTTGTTGTTCCGGGTTCAGCACTGATCAGACGATTATTAGCTTCAATATTAAGGATTTTATTCATTTTTTCAAATGAAAGAATGATGCCTCCATGAATAGGGACTGTTGCACCAGTTGTTCCAGTGCCAGAACCACGGCTGATAATAGGGACCTGGTATTGACGACAGAGTTTTACCAGTTTGACAATTTGCTGGTGGTTTTGGGCAAATACGATAGCATCAGGAGTAGCATGTAAGCGGCTATTATCATAGCCGTAACTCCAGCAAAGAGATTTATCTAATAAAATATTTTCAGTAGAAAACAGCCGCTGGAGTTCGTTAACAAATTGTTTGTTTAGTGTGCCTGACAATGTAATTAATATTTGTTAGGCATAGAATCAGTGTATTCAAATAGTTTTATAACACGTTTGACTCCATGTGTGGTACGGGCAATTTCTGTGATTTGTCTGCCTTGCTTTTGTGTTACCAGTCCCATTAAGAATACACTGCTGTTCTCTGTCACGACTTTAACCTGAGCACCATCAAGTTCCTGTATATTGGCAAAAACTGATGATTTTATCTTCCCTGTTAAGTAAGTATCATTACTACGACTGCCAAAAGATGTTATTGGTCCGATGACAACTTCATTATATGCGTGTCGTACATTTTTAACACCGTTGGCCATTTGGTTAAGAGCTTGCTTTTGCTGTTCAGTTTCCACTTCACCGGTAATTAATATTTGCAGGTTATAGCTGGTCACATTGACATGAGTTTTGTCATTGAATAGTTCATTCTGATCATAAAGATAACCATATTTCATTTTTATATTTTGATCTTCAACATAATTTCCAGTGGTACGTTTATCAAGAGCAACAGAAGTACCGGCTGCAGCACCTCCAACGACGGCTGCAGTACAGCCGGATAAGATTGCAATGATTGATAAAAAAGAGACAAGTAGTAGTGATCTCATGGTGCTTTCCTATGGTTATATTTATGATTGTAAGCTATGGTTATATTTCTTGTACGTAAAGCATTTCATGCACCAAAAAGTTGGTGATCTATTTGATCACATAAGGCATGAATAATAGTAATATGTGTTTCCTGAATACGAGCAGTTTGTTCAGCAGGTACTCGTAATTCAATATCTTCATCAGTTAAGATTTTTGCCACAGCACCACCATCTTTGCCGGTTAAAGCAATGACCAGGACTTCTCGCTCATGAGCCGCTGCTATTGCCTGTACAATGCTTGGTGATTGACCACTGGTAGAAATAGCCAGAAGTATATCTGTTTCTCTGCCCAGTGCATGAATTTGTCGTGAGAAAATATCATTATACTGGTAATCATTGGCAATGGAAGTGATGGCTGAAGTATCTGTTGTCAATGCTATTGCCGGTAAGGCAGGACGTTCAGACTCAAATCGATTGATTAGCTCAGAGGTAAAATGTTGTGCATCGGCAGCAGATCCGCCATTACCACAGGCCATAATTTTACCTTCACTGAGTAATGATTGAACCATTAGTTCACCAGCTGACAGTATTTTGTCAGCAATGCCTTGCAATGTTTTTTGCTTAACTGAAATACTCTCTGTAAAAATTTTTTCAATACGAGTCAGACTCATGTTTTTCTCTGTTTTATAAGGAAATAAATTTCACTAAATACCTAACTGAATGGCATCTTTTACCCATTCTATTTTTAAATCTTCGGCGCTAATACTTTTAGCCTTATTGTTTTTGTTAACTGTATTTGAATATATAGCCACTGCATCAATTCGGCAAGGGAATTGCTGATATTTGGGGTGTTTCATTAAAAATAATTGTATGGTTTTAATAATCTTTTGTTGTTTTGTATAAGTAATTGTTTCTAAAGGATGTCCAAATTGAGTTTTTTTGCGATATCTTACTTCAATAAAAATTAAGAAATCAGCATCATTCATAATAAGGTCAATTTCTCCCATTTTACAGGAGAAATTACTTTGAATTATGCTAAGACCCTGTGACTCCAAATATTTAAGGGCAATATTTTCAGCATATTGTCCTTTTTTATTATGATCTTTAATGAAGCGCAGCATTGTCTATACTAACGTCAGGATCAGTTTTAGGAGTATTGCTTGAGTCTATTTCAGTGCCTGACTTAAAACTGCTTTCAACATCACTGTCACTCTCTAGTTCAGGAAGCAACATTGGGTTTTCAAGTTTTAAATTTCCTTGTTCAAAGCTGGCCCATGGTAAAGAGCGAATAACCTTATTGTTATCAATTGTGATTTGTCCTGTATCACCAGAAAATGATTCTGACGGATTCTCAGCTAGAAAATTAATATAGGGGGCTATTTGATAGCTATCCACGCCCATAGCAAATAAACGCTCATACAACAAACTCTGTAATTCGCTTTGGGTACTGGTTGCTCCAGGAATCAGCCCAAGTAAGAAGGGCATATCTGAAAAAATAACACCATCTAAATCAAGGTTTTGTCGGGCATCATGATAGTTTGAGACAATATGGGCTGTAGAATAGATGGGTATGGTTTCGCCATGATGATAGATAATTTGCAAAGGAATTTGTTTAGCCTGTTTTGGAAATGCGGCTAAAAACAGCATATCAATATCCTGTCTTCTTCGGGGAGTATATTCAACTTTTTTACCTATCGTTGTACGGATTTGTTTTTTTCTATTTTCGCTTTGTTCTATATTCATGAATGATTTAATAGACTCTGAAAAGTCATAGACATCAGTGGAATAGTTAACAGAATTCACTATAATGCCACCATGTTCCTGCCAGTATTGAGAAAATGCATTTTGCATTCTTTGTCCCCAGGGACTATCAGGAACCATAATTACAGCGTATTGATGTCCATCCTGCAGACCTTTTTTAGCAACAATTCTGGCATCAGCTTCTGGAGAAAGTCCAAACTGAAATAGATTTTCCGGTGGTGCCAGGCTAGTAGTATTTTCAATATTATTGAGTGCTAAAGTAGGTACCGGAGTTAGGCTTGATTGTAATAGTGTTTCTACATTATTTTTTTGTAGAGGTCCGATGATAAAGTCAGCACCATTAGTAATAGCTTGTTGACGCAGGCTTAGAATATCCTGAGTAGTTGAGGTATCATAAATACGCAGTTGAATATTGCCCATAGAAGAGGAATTGTAATGAGCAGCCATAATACCATTATGAATGGTAGTGGCAGGTTTGCTTAACTTACCCTGCATGGGAAGTAGAATAGCAATATGTTTTATATCCATAATAGATTCTTGTCTATGTTGTAGAATATAATTGATGAAGGCCTTATCTGCAGGGTGATTAGGATAGCTTTGTAACCAAAATTGGCTGGTACTATTATTGGTTTGTGGATCATTACTTTGACGAAAGATATCTGCTAAATCTAACCAGCCAATATAAATGTGTTCATTGCTGGTCAGTGCGGCATTTTGAAAACTTATATTTTCAAGTTGCTGCCTGTATTGTGTTATTTCCTGAGAACTGAGATGGTTTAAATATTTCCAGGTGAGTACTTGATTGGCAAGTTTTGCATTGGAAATTTTGTTTTCCATAATGTAGTTCTGACGAAAAATAAGTTCCTTGATCGCGGTATTCTTTTGTCCCTGCTGGTAATAACTAATAGCTCTTATTTTATGATATAAAGACCAAAGATCAGCCTGATTTGAATTAAATGTCTGGTTTAGTAATTCAGTCGCTTTTGCAAACTGCTTTTGAGTTAATTCTATACTGGCAGATGTGAGTAATAATTGATTTTCCTGTTCATGATTTAAAGTAACAGGTTCAAGCTGGTTAATTATTTTTTTGCTTAATTCTAAAGTATAATCTTTTTCTTCAAGCTTTAATTTGTCAGCAGTAAATACCTCGGAACAGAGATAGAGGGCATTAATTAAATAAGGATTTTTATCACGACCATTTTTTGTTATTGACGTTTCAAATAAACGTTCTATATATTGAATTTTTTCTTCATTGCTCATCGCACTACTCATGCGGCTATCTATTGGGGCAGTGTATTTGCTGCTTTTTTCATAAGTAGATGCTACAGGTTTTTTTATTATGGTATCAGCACAGCCGCTAAAAAAAAGAATAATAGGGAGAAGGGCTATAAGTTGGTATAATTTAGACATTAAATTTATTTCTTATCTTTTAATAAAGGTTTTTAGGATATTAAATGGCAGAACACGACGTCCGCTCTAAGCAAAACTATGGCCAATTATATATTGTCGCCACACCAATTGGAAATTTACAGGATATTTCTCCAAGGGCTATCGATACATTGAATAATGTAGATGTTATTGCTGCTGAGGACACCCGCCATAGTGGTCACTTGTTAAAACAATTAGATATTAACACGCATCGCATTGCTTTGCATGAGCACAATGAAAGAGATATGGCGGAAAGGCTGACTCTACAAATAATTGAAGGTAAAAATATTGCCTTGATCTCAGATGCAGGCACGCCTTTAGTCAGTGATCCAGGCTATCATCTGGTTAAACTGTCTCATCAAAAAGAGATTAAAGTAGTACCTATTCCAGGTCCCAGTGCTTTAATTGCGGCTTTATCTGCCGCAGGTTTGGCAACTGACCGTTTTTGTTTTGAAGGCTTTGTTCCCTCTAAACGCAGTCAGAGAAAAAGCTATTATGCACAACGGGTTAAGGAAGTTCGCACGATGGTTTTTTATGAGACACCGCACCGTATTGTAGATTCGTTGGTTGATTTATGTGGTGAGTTTGGGGATGAGCGACGTGTGGTGATGGCCAGAGAATTAACAAAAACTTTTGAAACTATTCGTAATGATACAGCAAAGCAGCTTTTGCAATGGGTTGTGGCTGATACTAACCAGCAAAAAGGTGAAATAGTCCTGGTGGTAGAAGGTTTTAAAGAAACTCAACAGGATTCATTATCAGAGTTTAATGAACATGTACTCAGAACATTATTGAATGAATTATCGTTAAAACAAGCGGTACAACTTGCCGTGGATATTACTGGTGAAAAAAAGAAAAAGCTTTACAATTTTGCTCTCTCACTAAAAGATGAAACATAGGCGATAAATTTATCCTCAGGAAGTGGTTTAGAATAATAATAGCCTTGTACAAGACTGCAGCCATGTTGAATAAGAAAGTCAACCTGCTCTTTTGTTTCAACACCCTCAGCTATAACATTCAGCTCAAGATTATTTGCCAGCATGATCATGGTGGACGTTAATACACTATCTTCCTTATCATGCGGCAGGTCTTTAATAAACTCCCGATCAATTTTTAGTTTGTTTACGGCAAATTTCTTTAAATAAGCCAGGGAAGAGTAACCAGTACCAAAGTCATCAATAGAAATTTTGATCCCCAGTTTTGTTATGTCATTGATGATTTCAATAGCCTTACCGGCATTCTCCATAATAGCACTTTCAGTTATCTCAAGCTCAATGAGATGACTGGGTAATTTTTCCCTTTCAAGTGTAGAATTAATCATATCAATTAATCCTTCGCTGCTAAACTGTACGGCTGATAAGTTGATTGCAATAGGTATAGGCTCTTTACTAATATCAAGACACTTGTGTAAATGTTTGCATGACTGTTTAAAAACCCAATCACCAATTTCTATGATCATTCCATTTTCTTCAGCAATGGGTATAAATTCAATAGGAGAAACTAAACCTTTTTGCGGATGATTCCAACGTATAAGAGCTTCAGCACCAACTATTTTATTCTTAATGGTTTCTATTTGTGGTTGATAATACAGTTCAAACTCATTATTCTTTATTGCCTTGCGTAAACTTTCTTCAAGCTCACGACGTCTCTGGTTCCGCTGATTAATTTGTTCACTGAAAAACTGATAATTACCTCTACCACTATCTTTAGCATGATACATAGCGGCATCAGCATTACGAATCAGAATTTCCATTTCCTCACTATCTTCAGGATAAAGACTGATTCCAATACTGGCACTAATAAAATGTTCATGACCCTGCAGCATGATAGGAATGCTAATGACCTGAATAATCTTTTCAGCAATGTCTTTGGCAACTTTAGAGGAAGGGATATCATTGATAATTACTGTAAATTCATCACCACCCAGGCGTGCAGCGGTATCTTTTTCACGTATGCAGGTAAGCAGACGCTCTGCTATTATTTTTAATAATTCATCTCCGATATGATGACCCAGTGTATCATTGACTTGTTTAAAACGATCAAGATCAATAAATAATAATGCCAGTTTGCTATTTTCTTCACGCTTGGTGCGTTTTAACTCAAGTTCAAGGCGATCATAAAACAACTTGCGGTTAGGTAGTTTGGTTAAGGTATCTTTAAATGCCAGTTCTTCAAGCTTTTTTTCAGTTTCTTTAATTTGTGAAATATCGTTAAAAACACCAATATAATGGCTCACATCTCCATCAGCATTAATGACTTCGTTAATGGATAACCACTTAGGATAAGTTTCGCCATCTTTGCGTTTATCCCAAATCTCACCTGACCAGCGACCGGATTGATTGATTGAAGACCACATCTCCTTAAAAAAAACTTTATCATGTTGCTCGGAACTGGCAAAACTGGGGTTTTTTCCCTTTATTTCGGCTAAAGAATATCCGGTTATATCGGTAAAAGCCTGATTGCAGTCAATGATTAAGGCATTAGCATCGGTAATGATGATAGCTTCACTGGTATGCTCAAAAACAGTAGAAGTCAAATGTAATTGTTGCTCTGCTTTATTTCTTTTATTAACTTGATGTTGTAATTCTAGTTGTTGCAGATAGAATTCTTTTAAATAAATTTTCTTACGATAGGAAAAAAATACAATAAATCCTATGCCCAGCAGCCATAGCCCGCTATGTGAGGCAATTAAGCTCTGCAGAGTTTTTTGCTCCATTTTCTGAAAGGGTGCTAAGGGGATGGTAATATCTGTTGCTCCACGTAGCTCTCCTACTTTTATGCCGGTCCAGGCATGACAGCTCATACAGTCCTCCTGCATGAACATTGGCCGCATATAACGTAATGCCGGTTGACCATTTAATTCAACAATTTCACTATAATCCTGATGTGTTTTTGCTATAATTTTTAAGCTTTTTTGTTCCCATTCATCGGGTGCATTGACAGGATTTAAATAGAGTTCACCAGTAATTCGAGCTTTAATACCATATAATTTTTCCTGCGCCTCCATTAATAATCGCATAAGAATGGCAGGGCTATAAAGAGTGAGCATTTGTCCTGAGGGTGTTATAACATCTCGTTCATCTATATGCTGCATATAGGGACTAGGCTGAGTCTCATCAGTCACCTTGACATACAAGCCGCCTAATTTAATCCCCCATAGTCTAAATGCCCGATCTTTTTTTAAATTTGTCAGGGCTTCAACTTCAGCTAATTGTAATACTCGTTCATGTTCTTTTTGAAAGTTCCAGAATAATGAAGTCCCTATCATTGCAGACCATAGCAATAGGGTGAGTAGGGCTTCTTTATTGAGTTTTTTAATTGCAGTTTTTATTTTCATAATTTTATAATGAAAGTGAATATGAGGATTCAGTCTTAAGTATAGGTTATATTTAAGAAAAGTAATATATAAATGGAAAAAACTTAAAAAAAATTGATCTGTGATGTTTAAATCTGCATAATACGCCCTGAGTTAGCTAAGACAGTCGCCGCTTGAGTGCTTTAATATTCAGGGGGAGGAAAGTCCGGGCTCCATAGGGCAAGGTGCCAGGTAACACCTGGGGGGAGTGATCCCACGGCCAGTGCAACAGAGAGTAAACCGCCACATCATACTTGTATGTTGGGGTAAGGGTGAAAGGGTGCGGTAAGAGCGCACCGCGTTAATGGTAACATTAACGGCATGGTAAACCCCACCTGGAGCAAGACCAAATAGGG
>JADFVK010000097.1 GCA_015222495.1 Pseudomonadota bacterium | reverse complement strand
TCTAATATTAAACAACTTAAATTAATCTAAGAAGTTAAGCATATGAATAAATGGATGAAAATTGCTTATGAAGAAGCAATAACAGGTATGTCAGCCAATCATGGTGGACCTTTTGGTGCTGTAATTATTAAAGATAATAAAGTTATTGCCGCTGCTCATAACCAGGTATTAAAAAGCAAGGATCCAACCGCTCATGCTGAAATAAATGTCATCAGAAAAGCATCTAAGATACTGAATAATTTTGACCTGTCTGATTGTACTTTATACACCACTTGTCAGCCCTGCCCTATGTGTCTGGGTGCAATATTCTGGGCAAGAATAAAAGTCGTTTATTATGGTGCGACAAAAGCTGATGCGGCAAAAGGTGGATTTGATGATCATCGATTTTATGAAATGATGGCTGGAAAAAATAATGAAGTCAGTTTAAAACAAATTGACCATCAGGAAAATGCTGAACTTTTTCAGCAATGGAATAAGAAAACTGATGCTCAACAATATTGACCATATTTATCGAACATATCCGGCAATGGAAATAAAATGACAAATTGAACCCGTTAAAACAAATAAATGCCAGATACCATGCGCATGTTGTAATTTTTTCATTTTATCCAGTATATAAAATATAATACCGATGGTATAAGCTGCACCACCTACCGACAACCAGAATATTGCAACATTCGGCAGTGCAGCCTGTAGAGCAGAATAATTCAATGTACAAACCCAGCCCATCACCAGATAAATTAATATCTGTAACCATTTAATACGCTTTTTAATCAATAGATCCAGCAATAAACCAATCAGAGCCAATACCCAGATTGACACCAGCATAATCAGGCCATCATTTTTTGGTAACGCCAGCATATAGGGTGTATAAGTACCTGCAATTAACAGATAAATTGAAACATGATCAAGCTCCTGGAAGATTTTTTTCAGTTTGGGAGAATGGAAACTATGGTACAAAGTGGACATGCTATATAACAGGATCAGAGTCAAACCAAAAACAGTAAAGCTAATAATCAGACGTGGGTTTTGCTCCTGTATACTCAGAGTCAGCAGTACTCCAAATCCAATCAGTGCAAGCACAGCACCAACAAGATGGGTAATACTATTAAGCTTTTCACCATAGTACATAGTTTAACCTTTTCTTATTAGACGGAGAGTATCAAACTAAGTTTATCAGCTCGAGTGTATTTTTTAATTTCAGCTTCACGTCTGGAAGCGCTACTACGATCATAGCCTGACTCTATCATGACAATTTTTTTTGGTTCACGTCCATAAAAATATTTCGCACCTTTTTTATTTTTATGTTGTTCAAAGCGTCTTTCCACATCGGTAGTAATACCCGTATAATACGAGTCATCACTACAATGTATCATATACACAAACCAGGTAGATTTCTCACCAGACACAAACACACCCTATTAGTTTTCCTAATTTCTTTTAATTATAGCAAATATATCAAGACAAAATGTATTAGCTAATGTTAATATTGTATTTTGCATACATTTAAGGAATTTCTTATGAAGACAGGTCCTAGAGAACTGATTACTCCTTTTCGCCCAATCCCTTTAGAAGTCCCAGAGGGTATGAAGCCTAATGAATTTTTTAATAGTACAGAAAATCTTCAGGATCTCTCCTTAAATAATGGCCTACTCACTAATCCTGAAAATCTCCTTCTATACAGAAAGGCTTTAGGACATAGTAATGAATTTGACTGCTCTATTATCTTCAATTCTTCCAAGTGTATTCTAAACCCTCTTGGTCGACCTGTACGCCGCACTCAATTACCATTGCCTACTAAAAATTCATGGAATCGAATGAACCAGATCATGATTGAGTACATGCTGGAAAAATATCCTGATCCTGAGGATGCACTAATTTTAGCAGGTGAAGCCAGTTTAGATGCCACCTGGCCTTTAACTGCACCGGGTGTACCCAGTATACGTATGCTGCACAATCATTTTATTGTTTTCAATATGGATGACTTACGCCAGGCTGAATTTGCCGATCCTGATAATCCTAATTTAACAGATGGTGGCCAGCATAGTTTATTTCATGCCAATATGAGAACCGTTTATCGTCGTTTTTTTGCCAGCCTGGATCTAAAAATACTCAAGCCTGTGCATGATGATGATTCACAACTTTCATTAACCGGCTACCCTCAGGGCTTACCCTGCTGGGAAATTCCCGGTGGCTCTGATACTTTAAAAAACCCGCACTTCTGGAAAGAATATGATTTAATTTTAAAAGGTTTTCTGGATTTTTATAGAACATTTTATACCCAGGTCTCCACTCGTAATGCTCCTATTGCCAATGAGGCATACTTCCCTGATCAAATTGAGAATCACTTATTATTTGATAATGACTTCCTGGCCACTGCAAAAAAATTAAGAGATATGTGTATTAAGGATGCAAAATATGCCAATGCCATTCGCTGGCAACCTGCATTCAAACAACTAATTTATCGAAATGATCAAAATAAACTGATTGTCACCATCAGTCAAAACTCAATTGGTAATGCCATTACTGAATTATTAGGTGTCGTAGTTAAGCGATCACCGGATGCAGAGGCTTATGAAAAAACAGAACCAGCTTTGATTGAAAAATTATTAGATGTCAGACAACGACTCATTGATGCCGATTTAGGTGATCCCATTAAAACAGCTTATTGGGATTAATTTTTCTCAAAGGCATTCATTTTTTCGACGATAGTTTGCCAGTTGAGATCCTTCATTACTTTAGCCATTTGATGCATGCCACCATTTTTTATCATTTTGCGTTGTTCTGTTTTATTTTTAACACCATAGAACGGTAACATGATATCAAAGGCATCATCATTGTATTTTTTTATCGGCGTTAACAGCTTGCACAGGCCAGGCTTTTACCCTGCTGAACTTCACGTCTGATACCTTCGCTAATACCTTTATCTGTCGCCAGATAGGCATCCATTAGTACTTTCAGCCAGGGCAACTTCTGTTCATGTTCAGGAAAGCTGACTCTTTTGGGTGTAGGATAGGCTGATTTAGTCATTTTTTTCCATTTTAGCTTTGAGTTTGGCAAAAGGGTTATGGGTTGCAATAGTATTTGATTGTCCACTATTCACATCACCATAGGCCTGAAATTCATTCATTTTCTGGTGTTCATTATCATGGCAGTAAATACACAAATTTTCCCAGTTACTGCCATCAGGCGGATTATTGTTATGGTCACTATCAATATGATGTACCGTCAATAACTGTAAGTTATCTCGAGTAAATGTCTTACCACAACGTCCACAAACCCATGGATGTAATTTAAGTGATTGTTCACGATAGCCTAGTTCACGTTCCTGGCTATTGGACTGAGCTTTTTTAACAATACCATCCAGCTTGCTGGTATCCATTTTCTTTTTTTTATCTTTCCGTCTGCCTACCATTAAAATTTCCTGTATTTTCAGCTGAGCTATTTCATGTTCTATAAGACTTTCCTATAATACTCATCAATAGAAACTTTGCAAGCTTGCCAGATACCAATAAAGCCATAATTTATCAAAAAGAGAAGTCATATGACAAAACTAGATCCAATATCCATCTCACCTAGTCATGCATTTGAGATATTACAGGAACAGGCCAATGCCATTTTAGTCGATGTACGTTCTTCAATGGAGTTTTTATTTGTCGGCCACCCCAAAGGAGCTGTGCATATTGCATGGATTGATGAACCTGACTGGGACATAAACCCTAATTTTGCCACTGAAATCCGCAAACTAATACTCGGAGGAGCTTCCGGTGATGATGAAAAATCACATCCTGCAATTATCTTAATTTGTCGTAGTGGCAACCGCTCTCTGGATGCTGGAAAAATATTACTTGAGTCCGGCTTTGATAATGTCTATAACATTGATGAAGGCTTTGAGGGAAAGCTCAATGAGAAACATCAACGTAGCACTATTGGCGGCTGGCGTTATCATGGCTTACCCTGGGAACAATGTTAACAGTAAACTCATTGCTTAATCGCGGAGAAATTAATGAAAGTTATTTTATTTTTAGTGATCAGTGGTATTTCAAATGGCTCGGATGAAGCCTTCAATTACCAATTACAAAAAGAATATACCGATACCAAAGAATGTGTACAAGCAAGCATTATTATGCGTAAGGTATTAAGAGCCGAAGATAATCTGCAGGCCAGAGAAACAGATGTATTTGCTCATTGCGAAATAAGTAAAGAGGGACTTAATGCAGAGGAATATTCACAGGAAAGCAACAAGATACGCCGCCTGGAAAAATTTTATACCACTACAAAATGGTAAATTTAACCTAAAACCTCTGTTAAATCTAGATTAATGGTTCTTCAAATTGTTGCGTACTTTTGTCTTCTTTACAACCAATTGAGACATTCGGAAATATGAGTTTTTAATACGTGCTTTGGAGTATAGGCTTATATTTCAGGGGACGCTCAAGGCCATGACCACCATGGATGGTGGAAATGCAACTTGAGGCAGGATGCCGGTGTTGCCCATGGCACGCTATGTAAAAACATCCATATTTTTACAATCCCCTGAAATATAAGCCTATACTCCAAATCACTTACGTCATATTTCTCAGAGGCGAAAGAGCAAGAGAAAAATAGTACTAGTGACCCAGACTGTGTGAAAACTCAGATTTTTATAACCCTATGGGATGACACTACATTAAAAGCATAAAAATGAGTTGATATG
>JADFVK010000013.1 GCA_015222495.1 Pseudomonadota bacterium | reverse complement strand
TCTTGATTTCAATATTTCAAATTGAGTTGCATAATATTCTGAATTGCTTGAATCCCGCCCATAAATCTGTTCAATAGATATAACTTTTGCTTGTTGAGACTCAATTAACAAGGTCACGGTAGCACGATATACTGGCTGCATCGAATATACAAATAATGCCGTCAATAAAACCATTATAGATGCAAATGTGAATATGCCCCACTTATGTCGGGCAATGGTGAACCAGTACTGTTGCAACTCAATGTTTTCATGTAACAATAGATTTGAATTATTATTTTGTTGTATTGCCATTTTTAAAAAAAACTTTGTTTAACCGTAATAATATCGCCGGGTGATACCGCGTCTTCCAAACTAGCTTCAATGGTATCCTCGCTTAAATTTCCTTCATGAATGACAATAATTTTGTCTTGCGCTGCACGCTCAGTAAACCCACCCGCTAAGGAAATGACTCTATGTAGTGTTAATCCCTGTTGAAATGAATAAGCACCGGGATTTCTTACTTCACCATTTATAAATACCTGTTTATATGCCAGAATTGTGATGATATCTCCTGGACTGATAACAAATTTAAGGCCTATTGGTTGAGAAACCTTGGCTGCATCGCTTTCTTGAATAATTGTAGCCAGCTCAAGCGAAGCTTGCTCTGTAAGTCCACCCGCCAACGCAATAGCTTTTCTGAAGGTAAGATTTGGTTGATAAGGGTAACCGCCAGATTTATTCACTTCCCCATTAATAAAAAAAAGACGGTACTGAAGTATTGAAATATTCACTTCTGGATTAATTAAATATGCCCCCTTCAAACCTTGTGTTATTAATGACTCAAGGTCATGTATGGTTAATCCTTTAACATTGATCTCTCCTAGAAAGGGATAGGATATTTTTCCTTCTTCAGCAATCAGAGTATCGAGTTTTAGGTCATCTTCACCGAATACCTGAATTCGTAATTTGTCGCCAGCAGATAAATGATACTCACCCACTTTTGCTGCGTTTTTCATAGAAAGCTCATGATCATTTTTTTGAGCGTCAAGCATATCAGCTGACGACATTTGCAATGAGATCAAGCAAAATAGAATAAAACTATTTAAAAGTAGGTTAACAGTCGACACGTCGAGTTTATTTTATTTATAAGTATATAGACATATAAAGCATACCTTATTGCTTAGCCAATGAGCAATAATTTACCTTAGATTTCTTCAAGATTAACTATTTATTATGCTTTTTAAATAATAACAATTGGTTACTGAATCATTCAGACTATTTTCCAGTCATATATTCAAACGAGCTATATACGTGAAATGTCCTAAAACCAGACTCCTATGATCATATCTTGACTAGAACATCTAAAATGAGCAAATTACGGGCATAATCTAGGCCTAATTGGGTAGAAAGTCGTTCAGAATGTGAAATTTCGGCACTTAAATTTAACCAACGACGCATTTTATAACGCAAACGAAAACCAATCGACCATATTCCTTCAGCATGTTTTGTTGGTTTAAACGAATTTTTCGTAACTGCGCCGGTTATCATTGAATTGAATTGTTTATGCCAATCATGATCCCAACTGGCAGATACCGTTTTAGTCTCAATAAAATTACCGGTGCCTAGTGTTTCTTCTGTTTTGCTGAAAGTTTGAATATTGAATATTGAGTAAGTTAGAGGGCTCCAACGTACGCCTGCTTCCCAACTGAATCCTGTAAAATTACGATGTGCACTACTTACAAAGTCCTTATTAAGAACTCCGAACTTTGCTATACCGCTGGTTATTGCCGTCACATCCCAAATGGCACCTAGCAATAGACGTCGCTCACTATTATCCAAAGAAGCACTGGCTGTTTCAATTCTATAATCGATTTTTGTGTTCCGAAGCTCAAAAAGTAATGATGTTTTAGGGCGAATATGAAAGAAAAAAGTAGCCCGTGTATCAATGTGATTTCGATTACCTAAAAATATTGTTCCGAGGCGATTTTCATAGCGCTGGGCGAAGCCATAAACGCCTAATTCTATCCGGCCTGTCGATTCTTCCGAGCCGTAGGTATAAATAGCACCTAATTGTCTAATGTTGTACTTGTCAGGATGTTTGATACTTGCCCCCGAGCCTTTAGTAAAACCGGTTCCTCTATCCTGATGTAAAAATAAATATTTTGCCTGTGTTTTTATATGACTGCGGTGTGAAGTATTGAGGCGCATATCAGCTTGTATTTGCTGATCAATATAGTCATCTTCGTGACTGTTAATATACTGGCCGAGCTGCCCATTATATAACAAAGAATATTGGCTATTGCTACGTACCGTATTGATACTTATTCCTGGAGAAAAAACAGTGATGTATGAACTTCTCTTCTGTTTTTCACTGGATAATATATTATCGTTGAATTGTTGCTGAATATTGATCTGTGGTGCCAAATTAAATCCGGCAATATTATACCCGTCATTTGCAACCGCAAAGCTCTCTACCGATGAGTAAAAAAGAAGGAAGCATACAAATAATATTAACTTCATATCTATTTAAATCACCCAAATACAAATTAAACGCGGTACTGGCGAGAATGATTAAGTTGCCTAAATATCAGATAACCGGTTAGGCCTGCAATTATGTTAAGGGTGAGATCATCTAAATCGGGTTGTCGACCAGCAACAAAATGCTGTAGCAGCTCACTTCCACCAGCAATAACAATTAGGGCTATGAAATTGACTATCTTGGAAAACCTCCTGAACCAACGAGCCAAAGCATAACCAACAAAGAAAAAAACGGAAATATGGCCTAGATTATTGATAAAAAGCGTTGGTGCAATAAGATTATCGTTGTTTTGACTGAACCATGCACCAAAAGGTGTTAATTCATGAAACAAAACATCAGACCATTTCAATATCTTGGCAATAAAAACACTTTTAATGTCTTCCGGTAAGAAAGTAAGCATTCCTACGAGTAAAATTATCATTATCGTCAAAATTGTTTTAATGTGATTATTCATAAATAAGCAGAAATCCGCGTAACTGTTTTCATTTGTGATGTTTGCTTTGATAATTTTTTAATTAACATCAATCTTTTACAAGTATCAAGCACTTTACCACAGCGACAAGCTGCTAGATGTTGATTTTCAAATAAATATGGCAATACAATAATTTCCGAGAATATTTCGTTTTAATGATTTTA
>JADFVK010000096.1 GCA_015222495.1 Pseudomonadota bacterium | reverse complement strand
TGCATACAGCAATCGTCATTTCAGATAAGAAACTACATCCTGAATTAAAAGGACCAAAATCTTTACCTGAAATGTTAGGAGACAAATAGTCCTGTTAAATATAGAGATAGTTGATACTTTTTATTGACTATCTCTATAATCCTGAATTTGTGATGTTTTATCAAGGAAGTTGGCCAAAAATTTACAAACATCACTCTTTTGATAGAACATTCCTTTGCAAAAAAACATTAATAGATTCCCATGTAGACCCAATATTTTCCATCAGGATGCCATGACGATCAGAGTGAATCGTGATTAGTTTTTTACATCTTGAGCCTAACTTGCTCATAATAATTTCTGCACTATTTAGATCAACAACAGGATCTTGATCAGCATAAATCACTAGTACAGGCATGTCTATTTCAGCTAATTTCTGTTCAGCATCATCCAGTAAACGTCTTAGCTCATGCAAACTTGTAACGGGTATATTTCTATAATTAATCGCCTTATGTTCCGGTGCGTTTTCCATAAAAGGTTTGACACCTTCGATTGAGGAAATCCACTCAATCAAGCGATTTGCACCATGTATTAATGGTATAAATAAAAAAGATTTATCCACAAATTTCATTGGCACTGCAACCACAATGACTGCGGCAAAATTTGTTTTATACTCTGCGGCTAATTTTATAGCCAGTGCCCCACCGGTTGAAAACCCGACAACCACCATGGAACCACAATAGATTTTAAGGATTTCCATACACCTTTGTACTGATTTATACCAATCTTCAAAGGTTTGCTCTCTTAAATCGTAGGGAGAGGTTCCATGCCCTTTTAGCCTAACCCCCAGCACTGTATAACCTTGCTTTAACAATGCCTCGGCATAACCTCGTAATTCAGCGGGTGATGCCAGTAGACCATGAATCAACAACACACCCACACCATTACTTTTCGGTGGCTTCAATAAATAGGGCGCAGGGTTTTCTTCAAATATTTCCTGTTGATTAATATCGTCATAACGGGGTTTAGAAAAGCGTTTTTTATCCCACGCCAATGAAATTATTTCGTCGTTAAAAGCCCATTCTGCTAGCTGTTCTTTAGAAACTTTAGCACACTGTTTATAAGCATAAATAAGTGTGTTTCGAACCACACTGATAGGTTGTGCTTCATTATTATAAACAGCAATAAGGTTTTCCATTCTAATGGTATCGAAATCACATTCCTCGCAAAGTTTAGGTAAAAAATGATAATTATCATGATATAAGGCAATCAGCCCTGATGATTCAGCAACACATATAAAATGTTCAAATCGTTTGCTTTTCCCTTCGATTAAATCAATATATTCATCAGGATTGAGCAAACTTCGATGTAAATTAATTCGTTTTTTGTTCTGTAATTCCTTAATAGCAATATATAAAGTTTTATAAAAACAGTACTTATTTATTTGCTCCTGTCCTTGTTGCATACAATACATAATCAGAGTTGATGCCAGGTGACTTAAATTAATGGTCACATTGACATAAATTTCTGCCATGTATTGGTTACGTGTGGCTTTCGCATTTTTCCTAAAATAATAACCTAGTATTTTCTGCTTAACGTTAACCGGGGATGTGTATAAAGAAAAAACCTCGTCCAAAGTTTTAAATTCTAAAGCTACTTTATTGAGCAAATAACGATTCCAGCTATGCCATACATCATTGGGATTAACCGGTTTTCCCATACGTAAATCCATATCTGTATCTTTAAGTAATATATTTCCTTCAACCAGTAACTCTTCTGTCTGTCTTTTTGTTAAGCCATCAGCAAATAATTCCACACACTTGAGTAATAAATTTTCCGATGACCTAATAGGATAAAATGTAATATTTGAGGGGACAATCAATGTTGGTTTTATTGCTGTTGTCAACAGTTGCTCTAAGGAGTCCAGCCTCATCTCCTCCTTCCAAAGCATTAATTGCCCATAGTTTTTATCACAATAGGCTTGTCGGATAGCTATTTTAAAAGCGTCTATTCCCTGAGCCAAAACAGCAGCGCCTGTATGCTGTTTACGCCGCTCGCCTGTAATACGAGAATAAATACTGTAATGCCCCCGCTTATCTAATACTCGATGATCTTTAACCATTCCACCTTCGGGAAAGATTATTACTTT
>JADFVK010000095.1 GCA_015222495.1 Pseudomonadota bacterium | reverse complement strand
TCTCATCTTCGGCTATAAACCAGCGTTGCGCACCACCCCAATCAATTAATTGCTTACCGGGCAGATCAAAATAAGGGCTAGTAGAAGGCATAGAAAAACGCCATAAAGTTTTATCTCTATTAAAAAATCCATGCTGTAATTCACGGATACTTTTCCAGAAAGCCTGGCTGTCCTGAATTTGTTCTCCTCCTATACGTTTGCTTCCGGCTATGACCGCCGTCGGTGTTCCAGATAAGCGTATATGTAAATTGGCACCATCATAACAGGCGGCAGAAAGGGGGAATGGTGAGCCAGCCCATTCATTCATTAGACGTATGGCATCCTCTGCATTACACTCCAGCATCAGAGTGGTTTCCTGTTCAGCCAGGGGTAATACTTTCAGGCTGACATCTAAAATTAAGCCCAGGGTACCCAAAGCTCCTACCATCAAGCGTGAGACATCATATCCAGCGACATTTTTCATCACTTCACCACCAAAGTGTAATACTTCAGCATGTCCATTGATCATTCGAGTGCCCAGTACAAAATCCCGTGCAGCGCCGCTATAGGGACGACGTGGTCCGGAAAATCCACAGGCGATAGTACCGCCTAATGTGGCATCGGCAGAGAAATAGGGTGGTTCAAAGGCCAGCATCTGGCCTTCACTGGCCAACATCGTCTCAATTTCAATGAGTGGGGTGCCACTACGTGCAGTAACCACTAATTCTTTGGGTTCGTAATTAATAATACCTGTATGTTCTTTTGTGGAGAGTTCTATACCATTAACTTCTCCACCATAAAAATCTTTACTGCCACTACCTCTTATGCAAATGCTATTGTTTTGCTGCAGGGCATCATTGATACTATGTTTTAATTGTTCAGTACAGTCGCTCATAGGTTTCCAGCTTGATTGGGTTTGGGACGGTCTGTATGATTATGAGAGCTAATCAGTTTATATTCAGAGCAGCTGCGTGGCTGTGGAATTGCTTTACCGGGATTGAGTAAACCCTTAGGATCAAATGCTTTTTTTAAGGAGCGAAACTGTTCTAATTCCTCAGGATTAAACTGTACACACATCTGATGTATTTTTTCATGTCCCACACCATGTTCTCCAGTAATCGTCCCTCCCACTTCAACACTTAATTCTAAAATTTCTGCACCAAAGTCCTCAGCACGTTTTAATTCATCCGGCTTGTTTGCATCGTATAAAATTAACGGGTGTAAGTTTCCATCTCCAGCATGAAAAACGTTAGCTACTGCTAATTGATAGTATTCTGAGAGTTGTGATATTCTTTTCAAAACATGACCTAATTGTTTTCTGGGTACAGTACCATCCATACAATAATAATCAGGTGAAATACGTCCTACAGCAGGAAAAGCAGATTTACGTCCCTGCCAGAAACGCAGCCGTTCTGCTTCATCAAGGGCTGTACGCACTTCTGTGGCACCACAGGCTAAGAGTAAATCATGTATGCGTTTACTATGTTCCGAGACTTCTTCATTAGTACCATCAACTTCACAGAGTAAAATAGCAGTTGCATCTCTGGGGTAACCTGCATGGGCATAATCTTCTGCAGCCTGAATCGCCAGACTATCCATCATTTCCAGTCCGGCTGGAATAATACCCTCAGCGATAATTTCACCCACGGAATCGGCAGCTTTTTCAACATCGTCAAAGGCGGCTAATAAAACCTGAGCTCGCTGTGGTTTGGGTAATAACTTCACCAGAACTTCTACCACAATTCCCAGCATACCTTCAGAGCCATTCATTAAGGCTAATATGTCATAACCGGAACTATCTAAAGCGGCTGAGCCGATAGTCAGAAGTTCTCCCTCTGGTGTAATAACTTTAAGCTGCAAAACATTATGTACCGTTAAGCCATATTTAAGACAATGTACACCACCGGAGTTTTCGGCAACATTGCCGCCAATGGTGCAGGCAATCTGGGAAGAGGGATCAGGTGCATAATAAAGTCCGTGTTTGGCGGCCGCTTCAGAGATTGCCAGATTGCGCACACCGGGTTGAACTCTGGCGGTACGTGCCAGTGGATCAACGTCAAGGATTTGATTAAAACGACTCAGGCCCAGTAGTACACCCTCTTTAAGCGGTAATGCGCCACCCGACAAACCAGTTGCTGCACCACGAGCTACTATTGGAATATCATTTTTATAACAAAGTTGAACAACCTGTTGTAATTGTTCAATGGTTTCGGGTAATACAGCAAGCATGGGGATTTGACGGTAAGCAGGGAGACCATCACATTCATAGGGTCGTAAAGCTTCTGTTTTAGAGATAATAGCCTGTTCTGGCAAAAACTCTCGCAAAACTGAAGTTAATTCAAGCTTGTTCATAAAAATCCTTGCTTGAGGAAAATAGTTTAGGGGAAATACTTTAGTGTGTGATAAATACATAATAGGGGTATTTGATATAATAACAATAGTAGATACAATAAGTTTCTCCATGTCCAATTTAGCTTATAGGTACAATATATGGCAATTATAAATATTATGGCATTACGTCATAGTGCTTTTTATGCACCTCTTTTAATGACGATTAAAGGGGGTTATCTTGCAAAACAAGGATTGGAACCTACCTATACGGTAGCTACTCCAGATAATCCCATTGATAAGAACCTCTTGGCAGGGACTGCTCATTTAGCTCAATCAGCACCAGCGGTGAGTTTTGCTGCACTTGAGAAAGGTGAAAATATTGATATTGTGCACTTTGCTGCGATTAATAATCGTGATGGCTTTTATCTGACGTCCACAAAGACCACTGAAAATTTTCTATGGTCAGATTTAGAAGGTCAGGAAGTATTGGTGGATCATCTTTTTCAGCCCCATGCTACATTGCGCTATGCGATGTTTTTAAACGGTGCTGACTTTGATAAAATTAAAATTATTGATGCCGGTAATGTAGAACAAATGGATAAGGCTTTTCGTGCTGGTCAGGGAGTTTTTGTACATCAGCAGGGACCTGCACCGCAACAATTGGAAAATGATGGTTTAGGCAGCATGGTGGCTTCTATTGGAGATGCAATAGGTCCAGTAGCATTTAGTAGTTTATGTGCCACCCGTGAATGGCTGCAAACTGACATGGCGACAGCTTTTTTAACAGCTTATCAGCAGGCAATGCTTGATACTATAGAAATGCCAGCCACTAGTATTGCTGCTATCATTGGTGATTTTCTTCCTGATATTGATAAAGATGTATTAATTACAACGATTGATGGCTATAAAAAACTAGGTACCTGGAAAGCAGATATTAAGATCAATGAAGATAGTTATGCTAATTTATTGAAAGTATTTCTCCATAGTGG
>JADFVK010000094.1 GCA_015222495.1 Pseudomonadota bacterium | reverse complement strand
CGTTCTTCATGACGCTTACATAAAATATGCAGGGCAAAACGTATTTTCCAGAGAAAATTCTGTCCATGTTCTAATTGTTCGTATTCCTGATGGGTTAGAAAATTATGTCCCACCAGTTTTTTTAGGCTGTCTACATTAAAATGACGTTTGGCTACCCAGCCGATAATTTGTATATCCCGCAGTCCACCGGGTCCTTCTTTAATATTAGGTTCCAGATTATAGGCAGTTTCATTAAATTTGAGATAGCGTTTGTTTTTTTCCTCAATTTTAGCTTCGGTAAAATCTTTAGTTGGCCATAAGTGCTCTGGGCTGAGCTGGCAGGAGAGTGTTTCATAAAGTGCTTGATCACCGGTAATTAAACGGGATTCCATTAAATTACTAATAATAGTAATGTCATTCTCAGCTTCTTTGATACACTCATCTATGGTTCTGACACTATGACCGACTTCCAGACCAATATCCCAGAGTAGAGCAATAAAAAAATGTAAGCCATCGGTAAAAGCAGATTCTTGTTCTAAATCCTCTGCATTACGGATAAGTAAGAGCAAGTCTATATCACTATAAGGATGTAATTCTCCACGCCCATAGCCGCCTACAGCAAGTAAGGCTGCTTGCTGATCGAGTTTATAAAAAGACCAGGCCATGCTTAATATCAGGTCAATAGACTGAGATCGTTCATGAATAAGATGCACAACATTATGCAGTGCCTGAAATTGTGTGATTTGTGTCTCAAAAATTGATTTAATGGCTTTTTTAAGGGGTACTAAAGGAGATTGTTTTTTGTCTGAACATTGTTGTAACTCAGCTTCTAAAGCCTTTATATCAAATAGTTTTTCAATAGATGAATTGATTGCAGGTGTATTGTTTGAGGATTGATTAATATTCATTTAAATTTTTTCCTCTTCCCTTAAAGTCAAAATTTCATGACTATCAGCGGTCACTAGGATGGTATGCTCCCATTGTGCAGATAAACTGCGATCCTTGGTCACCACTGTCCATTTATCCGGCAGCACTCTAATATGACGTTTGCCGGCATTAATCATTGGTTCAATGGTAAATGTCATACCTTCCTGTAGTATTTCTTTGGTACCTGCCTTGCCATAATGCAGTACCTGAGGATCTTCATGAAAATTAACGCCTATACCATGACCACAATATTCTCTTACTACTGAAAGGTTCTGTTTTTTTGCATGCTGAGCAATGGCATGGCCTATATCACCCAGATGAATGCCGGGTTTCACTAATTCAATTCCGGCAAGCAAACATTCTCTACTGGTATCGCATAAGCGTTTTGCTAACACAGAGGGCTTGCCTATTAGAAACATTTTACTGGTATCACCATGATAACCATCTTTTATAACGGTGATATCTATATTAATGATGTCACCACTTTTGAGTTTTTTGACTCCCGGGATGCCATGACAAATTTGATTATTGACAGATGTGCAGATAGATTTAGGAAAACCACGATAATTTAGCGGTGCAGGAATAGCATCCTGTTCATTAACAATAAAATCATGACATATTTTATCAAGTTCATCGGTCGTAACCCCGACTTTAACAAAAGGCTCTATCATTTCCAGAACCTGGGCGGCCAATTTACCGGCAATACGCATTTTTTGGATTTCTTCAGGGGTTTTTATGCTAATACTCATAGTCGATCAAATAGCCTTGTGGGTGAAAATAAACAAATGTTGTAGACTTTAAACTGTAATGTATAGATGGTCAATTGAAACCTGAATTTTCCGATATTATATAGATACATCAATAGATATATGGATATTGATATAGCTTTATGTGAAAATGAAGCGTTTTAGAAATAAAAGTATAAAAAAGTCGATTAAACCATGAATGAATTTCAGGCATTTTATCAATCAATTAATTTAAGTTCAGCAGATGTAGAACTTTTTTTACGTTGCCTGTTTCAATTTATTTTACTCGCTTCCTCTGCTGTATTTTCAGGATCAGAAACCGCTTTATTTTCCTTAAGTCGAATTGATTTACAAAAACTCAGGCAATCAGCTCATAAGGATTCAGAAAGTATTCATGCTATGCTGGATGAGCCCAGACGTTTAATTATTTCTATACTCTGTGGTAATGAACTGGTTAATATTGCTTCAGCCGTTAACATGACCTCCATTTTATTAATTATTTTTGCCGGTCAGGATGTTGGCTGGATTAATATTGTCATCATGGTGCCCTTGTTATTGTTGATCGGTGAGGTAACACCCAAAACCATAGCGGTTAACTTTCCCATCAAGTTTGCTTCTGTAGTCACTGCTAAAATCTTGCCTAAATGGATTGCCATTATTACCCCCTTACGTGAAATTATTCGTATGATTTCCGATGAGATTACGACATTAATTGTGGGTGATGAAGTTGATCGACAAAATATTTTGCAACCGGATGAATTTAGAACATTACTGGAAGAAGGCGAAGAAACCGGTATTATCGATGCCACCGAACGTATCTTAATTGATAATATGCTGGAAGCTTCTGACACAGATATTTCACGTATTATGACGCCTAGTCCACGCATTCATTTTTTAGATGCTGATTTGCCAGTGGCAGAATTAATTGAGCAGTTCCGTCATTTGCGTCATCCTAGAATGCCTATGTATAAAGGACATTGGGATAATGTGATTGGTTTTGTGCACTCAGAAGAAATTTTAAAATTGATTCGTGGTGGTGGTGATCTGGATAAAGTTACTCTGGATATGATTATTAAACCTGCTGATTTTGTTCCTCCAACCAAAAAAATAGATGAAATGTTCGATTACTTTCAGGCTCATAATACTCGTGTTGCTATTATTTTAGGTGAATACGGTGAAGTCTTGGGACTGGTGACGATGAAGGATGTTTTAACCTTTATCTTTGGAGAGATTAGCGGCACGATGGTAGGAATGGAACACTATAGTGAAGAAGATGATAATAGTTATGTCGTACCTGGTGATATGCGTTTGACTGACTTTTATAATTTAACTAATTTTGATATTGATGATCCTGTCATGTCGACTATTGGTGGTGTTGTATTTCGTCTGTTTGACTGCCTGCCTGAGGTCAATGATAGCATAGAATACGAAGGCTATGAGTTTGTTGTGAAAGAAATAAAAGGCCTACGTATTAGCCAGGTTCATGTTCGTAAAACCTCTCATAACAAGAGCATAGAAAGTTCTGAGGTGATGGAAGATAAACCAGAGGGGACTACTCAGGAGCTTGGTCAGGAACTTGGTTTGGAAAATCATTCTGAAGAAGCACCTGAAGAACAACTTAAAGAAAAACAGGAGGATAAGTAATGGATTTAACCTTTGAACTTTTCCTTATTCTTTTCTTTCTAATTTTAAAAGGATTTTTTTCTGGTTCTGAAATTGCCATGGTGAATTCAGATAAGCTTAAGCTTCGTCACCAGGCAAAAATGGGTAATAAAGGAGCTCGATTAGTATTAAAGTTATTTAAAAAGCCCGATATCATATTAGGTACGACATTAGTTGGTACCAATATAGCGACAGTGGTTATATCAACCCTGGGTGCTCTTCTTTTTATCGAATGGTTCGGTTCTTCAGGTGACTTAATTTCTGTTTTGATCTTAACCCCAATCTTACTTATTTTTGGTGAAGTAGTTCCTAAAAGTGTCTTTCAACAAAAAGCAGATACACTGGTCACTATTATTATCTATGTGCTACGCTTTTTTTCCTACGTGTTTTATCCGCTGATTATTATCTTTAGTACTGTGGCTCGTTTTGCTACGAAAATAGTGGGTGGTGGAGAAACACCGCAAAATATGTTTATTACCCGGGAAGAAATCCGGGTTTTATTAGACCTGTCTGAATCCACCAGCGATCCATCTACCATTGATCGTAAAAGAATACGCCGTATTATCCGCTTTGCAGATACCACTGTCGGTGAGGCAATGATACCTCTGGCAGATGTGGTAGGCTTCAATGAAGTACGTGATATGAAAGAAGCCATTAGAGTTGTTATCCAATACGGTTTTAACCGATTACCAGTATACAGAGGTAATATTACCAATGTTCAGGGTATGCTCACCCTAAGTACATGGGATTTAATGGATACAGAATTAGAAAATAAACCTATTAGTGATTTTATCTGTCCGACACTTTACCTCTCTCCTAAACAAACTATAGACCAGGCTTTGCCGCAATTACAGGCACGTGAGGATCATATGGCTGTTGTGGTTGATGAATATGGTTCTGCCGTCGGTATTTTAACCATGGAAGATGTTTTTGAAGAAGTGGTTGGTGAAATTGATGTAGGCTATGATTTTGATGAATACAATCCCAAACAGCGTGTTTATATCATTCATGAGAATGAAAAATCCCATGTGATGGGTGGACGCATGCCAATTTCTGAAGTCAATGATATTTTATATGTCAAATTACCAGCAGAAGAAGCCCATACCATCGGGGGCTTAATCACCAGTCGCCTACGCACAATCCCACAAGTTGGTGACACCGTAGAAGAACAGGATTATCGCTTAACCGTATTAGAAGCCGATGAACGTACAGTAATAAAAGTCCGTTTTGAACGAATTTAATTTAGTAGGTTAAATATCTTTGGCTAAGGTAAAGGTGATAATAAAAAATTAAACTATTGTAGTTAGTCAGCATCTGGACTAACAAATACCAGTTGAGCCTTATGCTCACTTATTTTTAGAACTTAGAAAACTCGCTACGCTCAGACAGTTCTAAGTACTAAAAACAAGCAATCATAAGACTTTAGTTAATTTAGACTGAGTAGTTACAAATTTTTTGATCTGCTCTATGCTCTTCCGCTTCTAGTGAGGGATATGATATGGGTAGTGATTGTTGAGGTGTGGTTACTATTTTCAGGGCTTTTCGAGGCAGGATGCCGAGGATGAGCGTCCCATGGATGGGTTTAAAACGTCCCTGAAAATAGTAACCATACCTCAATAATCACGGATAACTAACACCATTCCCGAACGCCCCATAGTTAATTGGTTTTTTCCTTGTTGTTTTTTCGCTTTTATGGAATAATACGCACGCCTTATTATCCAGGAAATTATGTGTTTATTCCTGAGTATTAGAGCAAATCAGGGCAGGCTAATTGTAAAGTATATCCAATAGTTTGCTAAATTCTGACCTTATATCGACACATAGATTCGGGTGCTTGAACACGATTTACGGTAATAAGTATCGTAATGTGAAAAATCAGGTTGATTTATGGGATATTTGGAAGATATTAACCCCTATATTAAGGAATAAATCATGGCAAAAGTTACAATGCGTCAAATGCTAGAAGCAGGCGTACACTTCGGACATCGTACCCGTTACTGGAATCCTAAAAATGCACAATACATTTTTGGTGATCGTAATAAAATTCATATCATAAACTTAGAAAAATCATTGCCAATGTTCAATGATGCGATGAATTTTGTGGGTCAAATTGCTGCTAAGCGTGGCAAAATATTATTTGTTGGTACTAAGCGTGCTGCAGGTAAAGCAGTAAAAGAGCATGCACTTCGTTGTGGTATGCCTTATGTGAATCACCGTTGGTTAGGTGGTATGTTGACTAACTTTAAAACAGTTAAGCAGTCAATTAAACGTTTAAAATATCTGGAAAAAGCTTCCACTGATGGTACTTTTGATTCCTTGAGTAAAAAAGAAGTATTAATGAACTCTCGTGAATTAGAGAAGCTTGAAAAAAGTTTAGGCGGTATTAAAGATATGGGATCATTGCCTTCTGCGATTTATGTCATTGATGTAGGCCATGAAAAAATTGCTGTTCAGGAAGCAAATAAGTTAGGCATCCCAGTAATTGGTGTTGTGGATACAAATAATCTAGCTACCGGAGTTGACTATATTATTCCTGGTAATGATGATGCGATTCGTGCAGTGACATTATATGTTGAAACAGCAGCAGAATCAGTTTTGGATGCTAAGGCAGCCAATACAGAAGCAGTTGCTACGACAGACGATTTTGTTGAAGTAAAAGAAAAGTCAGCTTAAACATAAAGTTTTCCCATAGGCTCTTTAAATATTATTTAACTAGCTGGAAGAACTTATAATAGCAATATTTTTCGGGCAGTTTAATCAATCACGATTGTGGTTGAAACTGCCCGTTTTTTGGATTATAGAGGTTAATAAAATGGCAATTACCGCCGCTTTGGTTAAAGAATTACGTGAACGCACTAGTGCGGGCATGATGGAGTGTAAAAAAGCACTAGTAGAAACAGATGGTGATATAGAAGCTGCAGTTGAGCATATGCGTAAAACTGGTTTAGCAAAGGCTGATAAAAAAGCTGGTCGTATTGCAACAGAAGGCAAAGTTGTTGTTGAATTCAGTGATGATGCTAAAAAAGGTGTGATGTTGGAAGTCAATTGTGAAACTGATTTTGTTGCTATGGGTGATGAATTTGGTGGATTTTCCAGTGCTGTTGCTAAGCGTATTATGAGTGATGCACCTGCAGATGTAGAAACTTTATTAGAGTTACCTTTGGAAGAGGGTGGTGAAAGTATTAATATCGTTTTGAAAACTATGATTGCTAAGATTGGCGAAAATATGTCAGTGCGTCGTTTTGTTACTTTTTCAACAGATGGGCAATTAGGTGCCTATTTACATGGCACAAAAATTGGTGTTGTGGTTGATATGCAAGGTGGTGATGCTGAGTTAATTAAAGATGTGGCTATGCATGTAGCTGCCAGCAATCCTAAGGGGCTTGATGAGTCTTCTCTTGATGCAGTTGAATTAGCAAAAGAAAAAGAAATTGCTGCGGCTGAAGCGGCTAATAGTGGCAAACCTGAAAAAATTATTGAAAAAATTGTCGAAGGTAAGATTAAGCGTTTTATTAAGGATAACACCTTGATGGGTCAGCCTTTTGTTAAAGATCCAGATGTAACTGTAGAAAAATTAGTCAGCAATGCCGGAGCAACTGTACTAGGCTTTACTCGTATTGAAGTAGGCGAAGGTATGGAGAAAAAGAGTGAAGATTTTGCTGCTGAAGTAATGGCTCAAATAGGCGGTTAAAAACACCTAACACTTAGTACATAACACTAAAAAAGGAGTAGTCTGTGAGTGCAAAATATCAAAGAGTCCTATTAAAGCTCAGTGGTGAAGCATTGATGGGGGATCAGAATTTTGGTATTGATCCACAGGTGCTCTCTTATGTTGCCAAAGAGGTTAAAAACCTCATTGGTCAAGGTGTCCAGGTTGGGCTGGTTCTTGGTGGTGGCAATATATTTCGTGGTGTTGGCCTGGCTGCTTCCGGTATGGATAGAGTGGCAGGTGATCACATGGGAATGCTTGCCACGGTTATTAACTCCCTTGCTCTACAAGATGCACTAGAAAAAAATAATGTTCCCGCCCGAGTTATGTCAGCTCTACCCATTCATCAAGTTTGTGAAGATTATATTCGCCGTCGTGCTATTCGTCATTTGGAAAAAGGGCGTGTGGCTATTTTTGCAGCAGGAACCGGTAATCCTTTCTTCACCACAGATTCAGCAGCAAGCTTACGTGGTATTGAAATAGAAGCAGATATTGTCATAAAAGCCACTAAGGTTGATGGTGTGTATACTGATGATCCAGTTAAAAACCCAGCTGCTACCTTATATCATAAGCTAAGTTATGATGAAGTCCTGGCTAAGAAACTCAATGTAATGGATGCAACTGCTATTGTATTATGTCGCGATCATAAAATGCCAATTCGGGTTTATAATATGACCAAGGTTGGAGCACTTCAAAAAGTAATTATTGGTGAACAGGAAGGTACTCTGGTCGAATAGACTGATAATAAGAGATTAAAGGAATTATAATGATTAAAGAAATTCAGACTGATGCTGATAGTCGTATGAAAAAGAGTATTGAATCTCTTAAGCAAGATTTAATGAAGGTAAGAACTGGTCGAGCACATACGAGTTTATTAGATAGTATTACAGTTGAATATTATGGTAGTCCAACTCCTTTGAACCAGGTGGCCAATGTTTCGGTGTTAGATGCTAGAACATTATCTGTTCAGGTTTGGGAAAAACAAATGACTTCTGTTGTTGAAAAAGCTATTTTAACTTCAAATTTAGGGCTTAACCCAGCCACAAGTGGTGAGCTAATTCGTATTCCATTGCCTCCATTGACAGAAGAAACCCGTAAAAATTTAATTAAAGTGGTTCGTGGCGAGGCTGAGAATGCTAAAGTAGCTATTCGAAATATCCGTCGTGATGCCAATAGTACCTTGAAAGATCTTGAAAAAGAAAAAGAAATCTCTGAAGATGAAGAACATCGCGGTCAGGATGAAGTGCAAAAGTTAACAGATAAAAATATTAAAGAAATTGATGTGGTTCTGGCAGATAAAGAAAAGGATTTGATGGAAATCTAATATGCCTGCGGATAACCCAACACCTTCCTCTGGAAATCAGCTAAAGCATATCTGTATTATTATGGATGGTAACGGGCGTTGGGCAAAAAAAAGGTTTATGCCGCGCTTTGCCGGACATAAGGCTGGTTTAAATGTAGTACGAAAGATTGTCAGTAGTTGTGTTGAGCAGGAAATTAAAGTTTTAACTTTATTTGCCTTTAGTAGTGAGAACTGGCGTAGACCAGAAAAAGAAGTTGGTTTATTAATGGGCTTATTTGCCACTGCTTTAACTCGTGAAGTTAAGAAACTCAATGAAAATAATATTCAGTTGCGTATTATTGGTGACTTATCGGCTTTTTCTGAAAAGATTCAAGCATTGGTTGCGGATGCAATAGCACTTTGTGCTGATAATAGCGGCTTAATTCTTAATATTGCTGCTAATTATGGTGGACGTTGGGATATTACCGAGGCAACAAGACAGATCGCTGAAAAAGTTAAACAGGGTGAAATGTCTATAGATGATATTAATGAGAATACTATTGAAGATCATTTATCTTTAAGACAAATACCAGAGCCAGATCTATTTATTCGTACGGGTGGTGAAAAAAGAATCAGTAATTTTATTATCTGGCAATTAGCCTATTGTGAATTTTATTTTACAGATATTTTATGGCCTGATTTTGATAAAAAAGTATTTGAGCAAGCCATTCGTTCATACTCTTCCAGGCAGAGACGTTTTGGCCGTACTGGTGATCAACTCAGTAGTCTAAATTAATTGATTATAAAATAAGTAGGATTGCTATATGTTAAAATTAAGAGTTATCACAGCTTCAGTTTTATTCCCCTTCACTCTTTATTGTATCTTATTCTTATCTAATGCTTCTTTTGCCTTTGTCATGGGGTCCGTGATGCTTATAGCAGCATATGAATGGGCTGGTCTGGCAGGCTTTATCACACCATTGAGAAAAATGGCCTTTGTGGTTATTGTTGGTACTGTGATTTATTCAGTCTGGCTGATGAATTTTGCCATATCTTCTTATTTCATGAATTTATTCGCCAGCATCTTTTGGTTTTTTTGTGCTGTCCTGGTTTTAAAGTATCCCAAGAGTGCTTCTTTCTGGAAAGACAAGTCTATAGTTATTGCTGTGATGGGAATTATCCTATTCTTATTGACCTGGTATGCTTTGATTTCAATTCATGGCATTGAAGGCTTGCAATTTGCACAGAAAACTATCGAAGGTCCTTATAT
>JADFVK010000093.1 GCA_015222495.1 Pseudomonadota bacterium | reverse complement strand
TTATAGGCTGCAAATTTATCATTCCATGCGGCTTCTGCAGCAGCACCTTTTTCTTTTGCATCCCATCCCTGATAAACATCATCCGGTACTTCAAATGCAGCATGATCCCAGCCCAGTGCTGCTTTAGTCAGATTTATTTCTTCTTCACCCAGAGGTGCACCGTGACAAGCATGGCTTCCGGCTTTATTAGGTGAACCAAAACCAATAGTGGTTTTACAGCAAATCAAAGTTGGCTTATCTGTCATGGCTTTTGCCATTTCAGTTGCTTTAAGTAGTTCTTCAGAACTATGTCCATCTACATCGGCAATCACATGCCAGCCATAGGCTTCAAAACGTTTAGGTGTATCATCAGTGAACCAGCCGTCAACATGGCCATCAATTGAAATACCATTATCATCCCAGTATGCAATTAAATTGCCCAGGCCTAAAGTACCGGCTAATGAACAGGCTTCATGAGAAATACCTTCCATTAAACAACCATCACCCATGAAAACATAGGTATTATGATCAACAATTTTATGACCTTTCTGATTGAAACGACCTGCCAGTGCTTTTTCGGCAATCGCCATACCAACACCATTGGTAATACCCTGCCCTAATGGACCGGTAGTTGTTTCAACACCAGGAGCATAACCATACTCCGGATGACCAGGAGTCTTAGAATGTAATTGACGGAAACCCTTCAGATCATCAATGGACAAATCATAACCAGTCAAATGCAATAAAGAATAAATCAGCATTGAGCCGTGACCATTAGATAAAATAAAACGGTCACGATTAGCCCAATTTGGATTAGTAGGGTTATGACTCATAAAGTCGTTCCACACTACTTCTGCGATATCAGCCATACCCATTGGTGCACCCGGGTGACCTGAGTTTGCTTTTTGCACTGCATCCATACTTAATGCACGAACAGCATTGGCTAGTACCTTACGATCTGGCATATGTTTCTCCTGAAGGATTTGCTAATTAATTGTTAAAAAAGTCGCCTATTGTCTCTTATCTCAAACAATTCAGCAACTTTTTAGCCTATTATGTAAAATTTTCTCACATAATAGGCTTATTTTTGTTCAATGAATTAAAATATTTTACCCATTGAAATTCTTTTAAAAAATTTGATTATCGCAATATAATAGAATTCAGATATAAAGTACAACACTATTTATTAATAGTTTGCATAAGTAATTACTTATAATAAACATAAGTAAAAGCATAGGTTATTCACTCAACTAATTTTATATATCAGTTAGTTAAAATATATACCTAATCTATATTCAAGGAGTAGTCATACAAAAAATAATACTATTTGATCTTTTGTTGGCTTGATAAATATCAATCAATCCACTTAATTGAGCAACCCATACTTGGAATTTGATCTTTAGGACCATGCCCGGTCTGTGAAACCTGCTTCATTGCATCAAACAGATCACGCTTCATATCACCTGCAATTAACTCTTTACGGGATGCATCCAGTCTGCCGCGGTATTGTAATTCTAAATCAGCATTGTAACCAAAAAAGTCCGGTGTACACACAGCCCCATATTTTTTAGCCACTACCTGTGCTGCATCTAATAGATAAGGAAATGGGAAATTAAACTCTGCAGCTATTTTTTTCATATTTTCAGGGGAGTCTTCAGCATACTGAGTGGGGTCATTGGACATGATGGCAACACTATTAATACCTAATTCACGTAATTCTGCAGTATCATTGACTAAACGTTGTTGTATTGCTTTCACATAGGGGCAATGATTACAGATAAACATCACTAATAGACCCTTTGCACCACAACATTCTTCTAATGACCATATTTTTCCATCAACATCCGGCAAAGAAAAATCAATTGCAGACTGACCAAAATCACAAACAGGTGTTTCTAATCTAACCATTTTTATTCCTATGTTGTTTAGTTTGAAGGGTTTATTTTACCCTCATATAACTAATAAGTATGAATTTCCTTCAATATATAGCATTAATTTTAAAAAAGATTTGCAGTTTATTTAATTCGCCTTAAACTACTAGCTTTATTATATACACTAAGTTAAACCTAAATAAACAGGAAATTTTATGCCTAATAGTTATTTATTTACTTCTGAATCAGTTTCTGAGGGGCATCCGGATAAGGTTGCTGATCAAATTTCAGATGCTGTACTTGATGCAATTTTAACTAAGGACAATAAAGCACGTGTAGCCTGTGAGACTATGATTAATACCGGTATGGTTGTCATAGCCGGTGAAATAACCACATCCGCCTATGTCGATATGCAGGCAGTTGTGCGTAAGACGATTAAAGAAATCGGTTATAACCATTCAGATATGGGCTTTGATTATAACTCCTGTGCCGTTTTGACATCAATTGATAAACAGTCTGCAGACATTGCTATGGGCGTTGACGAAACAGATAACCATATGCAGGGTGCTGGTGATCAGGGTTTGATGTTCGGCTATGCCAGTAATGAAACTGATGTATTAATGCCGGCACCGATTACTTATGCTCATCAATTGGTAAAACGCCAGGCTCATGTCAGAAAAAATGGAACCTTAAACTGGTTACGCCCTGATGCAAAAAGTCAGGTCACTTTCCGCTATGAAAATGATAAACCTGTTGCCATTGATGCTGTTGTTCTATCAACACAACATGATGCTGAGATCAGTATTGAAAGTTTACGTGAAGCAGTAATGGATGAAATTATCAAACCTATTCTTCCCGAAAACTTTCTGACTAAGGATACTAAGTTTCATATTAACCCAACCGGACGCTTTGTTATTGGCGGCCCTGTCGGGGATTGCGGTTTAACCGGCCGTAAAATCATTGTTGATACTTATGGTGGTATGGCACGTCATGGCGGCGGTGCTTTTTCCGGAAAAGATCCTTCTAAAGTTGATCGCAGTGCTGCCTATGCCGGTCGCTATGTTGCAAAAAATATTGTTGCAGCTGGTTTGGCTGATCGCTGTGAAATTCAGGTTTCTTATGCGATTGGTGTTGCAGAACCAACCTCTGTTTCTATCAACACCTTTGGTTCTGGAAAAGTAAGTGATGAGAAATTAGTTGAACTGATTGCTGAACACTTTGATCTTCAAGCAGGTGGATTGGTTAAAATGCTCAATTTATTACGCCCTATCTATCTTGCTACAGCAGCCTATGGACATTTTGGTCGTGAAGAAGCAGAATTCAGTTGGGAACAAACAGATAAAGCAGATGCATTAAGAGCTGCAGCGGGACTATAGAGATATTACATATAACATCTCTACACAACACCACAAAAAAGAATTTAAAGCTAAGGATAAAAAATGAGTGAATTTACAGATTATAAAGTAGCCGATATGAGTCTCGCAGAATGGGGACGTAAAGAAATTGCTATGGCTGAAGTTGAAATGCCTGGTTTAATGGCTTTAAGAGATGAGTATAAAGGGCAAAATCCTCTAGCAGGCTGTCGTATTATGGGCAGTATCCATATGACTATCCAAACGGCAGTACTTATTGAGACTTTAGTTAACTTAGGTGCTGAGGTACGTTGGGTTTCCTGTAATATTTTCTCAACTCAGGATCATGCAGCAGCTGCAATCGCTGCTCAGGATATTCCTGTTTTCGCCTGGAAAGGTGAAACTATTGAAGAATACTGGTGGTGTACTGAACAGGCATTATTATGGCCTGATGGTAAGCTACCTAATATGATTTTAGATGATGGTGGTGATGCCACGTTATTAGTTCATAAAGGTGTAGAGTTTGAAAAAGCCGGTGCCATCCCAGCGACTAAAGATGATGATAATGAAGAATATAAAGCCATTCTGGACGTACTGCGTCGTACTATAAAACCAGGTTCTAACACCTGGCAGGAAATTGCTGGCAGCGTAAAAGGTGTCACAGAGGAAACCACAACAGGGGTGCATCGTCTCTATGAAATGCAGGAAAAAGGTGAATTATTATTTCCTGCCATGAATGTCAATGACTCTGCCACTAAATCTAAATTTGATAATCTCTATGGTTGTCGTGAATCATTAATTGATAGTATCAAACGTGCAACAGACGTAATGATTGCAGGTAAGATATGTATTGTTCTGGGCTATGGTGATGTTGGTAAAGGCTGTGCTCAGGCTTATCGTGGTATGGGTGCAACGGTATGGGTGACAGAAATCGACCCGATCTGTGCATTACAAGCAGCAATGGAAGGTTATCGTGTGGTTGATATGAATGAGGTAGCACCTGTAGGTGATATCTTTGTTACTACAACAGGTAATGTCAATGTGATTAACCATGATCATATGCAAGCGATGAAAAATGAAGCTATCGTATGTAATATCGGACACTTTGACTCTGAAATTGATATTGCTTCTTTAGAACAATATGAGTGGGAAGAAATTAAGCCTCAGGTTGATCATGTAATTTTCCCTGATGGCAAAAAGATTATTATTCTAGCCAAAGGCCGTTTAGTGAATCTTGGCTGTGCCACTGGTCACCCAAGTTTTGTTATGTCAGCATCATTTACTAATCAGGTGATGGCACAGATTGAGTTTTTCACCAATGCCGGTGCTTATGAAAACAAGGTCTATATTTTACCTAAAATATTAGATGAGAAAGTAGCACATTTACACCTGATGAAAATCGGTGCAAAATTAACGCTGCTATCTAAAGAGCAAGCTGATTATATTAATGTACCTCAGGAAGGGCCTTATAAAGCTGATCATTATCGCTACTAAGAGCCGTTACTAAGGTAAATTACTAAATAGTTGGAAGTTTATAGTCCGTGCTTCGGAATGTATTATTCTGTTTCAGGGGACGCTTCAAGCACATCCATGTGCCGCTATGTGAAAACATCCATGTTTTCACAATCCCCTGAAACAGAATAATACACTCCAAATCACTCTTGTATGCGATGTCTCTGGCTTTTAAAAAAATAATGATGCATAGAACAATGGTAGTACTGATGGCGTGATGTATTGACGTTCAGGGGTTTATGAAAACAGGATGTTTTCATTAAAGCGTCACATGGATGTGCTTGAGCGTCCCTTGAACGTCAATACATCACGCCATCAGTACGGATTATTAAATAAACAATTACGAGTTTAATTCCCTATGAACCCACAACAACCAATAAGTTTTGAATTTTTCCCCACTAAAACCGCTGAAGGAGCTAAAAAACTTGCTCTTGTGCGTGATAAATTAAGTGTTTTAAATCCACTTTATTATTCTGTCACCTATGGTGCTGGTGGAAGTACTCAAGAGGGTACGATTAATACAGTGGCCAGTATTAAAGAAGCCGGCTATTCTGCTGCTCCTCATCTATCCTGTATTGGTTCAACCAGAGAAAGTATTAAGTCGATACTTGAACTTTTTATCAGTCAGGGAATTGATCGAATTGTGGCTTTACGTGGAGATCTACCTTCCGGTCATCGTGATGTTGGTGAGTTTCGTTATGCTAATGAACTGGTTGAGTTTATCCGTGCAGAAACTGGCGATCATTTTCATATTGAAGTCGCAGCTTATCCTGAGGTTCATCCACAGGCAAAGAATGCACGGGTAGATCTGGATAATTTTATCAGAAAAATGAATGCCGGTGCTAATAGTGCCATTACTCAATATTTCTTTAATATTGATTCTTATCTGTATTTTGTTGATAGTTGTAAAAAAGCTGGGATTGATAAGCCTATTGTTCCCGGTATTATGCCTATCACCAATTACTCTCGTTTAGCGGGATTCTCTGATATGTGTGGTGCTGAAATACCACGCTGGTTAGCCAAGCGCCTTGAAAGTTATGGAGATGATATAGATTCTATTAAAGCATTAGGCCTGGAAGTTATTTCATCCTTATGTGAAAAGCTCTTAGCTGAAGGTGTACCTGGATTACATTTCTATACCTTAAACCAAAGTAAAACTACTTTGGAAATTTGCAAAAATATTGGCATAAAAATAAACTAGAAAATAAGCTTCAGGCCAACAGCAATAGTAATAACTTCAAAGACACGCTTTATCCATTGGTTATTGGCCACAATAGCCATAATCAGATTCTTGTTAATTATTTTGCTAAAATACTCTAAAATGATGTACATTAACTTATTATAATCTCACATAGACAAGAGACGATACTAGAATATGCTGAAAATAAAACATTCTTACAATAAAAGTAATAAACTTACTTTATTAATTATCCTTAGCTTATATGCGATACTTTTCACATTACAAAGCTTTGCCGGTAATACTTATATGAAATGCTGGAAAAATTCAGAAGGAGTTACAGAATGTGGAAATCGTGTTCCTCGAGAATATTATAATCAAAGAATTCGTTCTATCGATAGTAGGGGAATCACTCGCAATATTAAAGAAAGAGGTAAAACCAGAGAAGAGCTTATCGCTGCACAAGAAGCAGAAAAAAAAGCAAAAGCACTACAAGAAATAGAGGATGAAACAAAACGTCGTAAAAAAATGCGTGATGATATTTTGTTAAAAACTTATTTAACTGTTGATGATATTTTAGCTTCAATGAATAATAAACTTGATTTAACTGCATCACGCATGGATATATTTAAAGAGTCGATTCCCGTAAAAAAACAAAAATTTGATAATTTAGTAAAAAAAGCAGCCAATATGGAACGAGCGGGTAAAAAGGTTACTGATAACCTTATTTCAGAATTGAATGCACTTCGTACAGAGATAAAAAATAATAAATTGCAAATTAAAATAGAAGAAAATAAGCAAGCCAATATCAAAAAAGAGTATCGAGTTGATATAGAACGTTTTGTCTTTTTAAAAACAAGGCAACTAATCAATAAAGCAAAAACAAAACAAGAGAAAGAAAAGCTACATATTGCTCTAATTACTTGCAGTGATAAAAATCAATGTATTGACGTCTGGAAACAGGCAAATAAATTTGTAACAGAATTTTCAAATACTGATATTGTTTATCAAACAGACACTTTTATAGTTTCTGATTCGCCTGAAAAGTCTAATGATATTTCTATGACTTTATCTCTACAAGCTGACGAGATAGATGATAAGAAAAAAATAATCGTCTTAAATTTAAGGTGTCATCCTGAAAGAAAGGGACGTGAATTTTGTTCCAGTGATAAGGTTAAGAATACTTTATCTGCTTTCAATAATTTTAATACTCCATAGAACAAAAATTTATGAAACTACTCACTTTAAATTAACAAAAGTCTTATGATTGCTTTTTTTAGTACTTAGAACTGTCCGAGCGTAGCGAGTTTTCTAAGTTCTAAAAATAAGTGAGCATAAGGCTTAACTGTTATTTACTAGTTAAGACTAGCAATAAAAAATGGCCACTTAGCTTCCCAGTTTTCATCTGGCTTCCTGGTAAAACGCGTTCTTACATAACGGTGTAACTGACCTTCAACAAAGCTACTTAAAATTTCTGCAAACTGACTAATATTACCCTGGTAATGAATTTGTTTATTAAGCTCACCTTCTCTTAGGATTTGTTTTAGTTGTGTTTCTAATCGTTGAAAGAATTGATCACAACGCTTCATTAACCTTTCATTTTCACCAACCAAAGCATCTCCCGATAAAATCCTTGTGATACCGGGATTTTTACTGGAAAAACCTAATAATATCCTCATCATCTTTTCTACTTTTGACATAGTGGCTATTTTTTCACTCTCTATTTTATTTATCAAACCAAAAACAGCATCTTCACTGTATTCAATTAATGCATCAAACATTTTTGCCTTACTGGGGAAGTGCCTATACAAAGCAGCTTCTGACACACCAACTGCTTTTGCCAAATTAGCAGTCGTAATACGTTCACCGGGATTTTTTTCCAGCTCTATAACCAAAGTCTGTAAAATCTCTTCCCTGCGATGACCTTTTTTCTTTTTAGGTTTTGT
>JADFVK010000092.1 GCA_015222495.1 Pseudomonadota bacterium | reverse complement strand
TTTTATTTAATAGATACCAGTATTAACAAGTTACCTGATGCATTAGAGGAGCTTGGTCAAATCCGTGCTTTTGGCACACATATTCTGGCCAAAAAACATGCGACAGATTATCAAAAATTAGAAATGATGGCCTTAATCTCTAGGCTTGAATCTGCCATAACACAACTACAGATTAACCTTGATAAAACAGCTCGTTTTAATAAAAGTATACGTCATCAATTATCCATCGCATCAGATGATATTTCTAAATTAGCTAAAAATGTAATTTACCTGGTTCGGTCAGATATTCTAAAAAAACAGTTTTCAACATCAGCAGATAATTTTTATATGCAATCCTCAGCTGCGATTGATAAAAGTTATACTGATTTATATAGCATCCTGTTACCTGCTACAAATGCGCTTATTACTGTACGTCTTCAGCAAGCAAGAAATACACTGAATATCAGTATAGCTATTTCTATCATACTCATGATCATGGTCATTTATTTTGGTTGTGGCATATATTACTCCATGTATGGAGGCCTTCAGTCACTGACTCGTTCCCTTCAACTGTTTGCAGATGGTGAACTTAATCAACGTATAAATCTCAATACAGGAGATGAGCTAAATGAAATAGGTAATAGCTTTAATCAACTCGCAGAGAAAATTACTCATTTACTTGAAAATGCAGAAAACAGCCAAAAGAAACTGCAACAAGTTCTGGATGGGATGCTTACCATGGCAGGAATTCTTTCATCCGATGGTACTCTGGATTTTGCCAACTCAACACCATTAAAATTATCCGGTTTAACTCAGAATGATGTTTTAGGTAAAAAACTATGGGATTGTTCTTGGTTCTCATTTGATAGTGTAACTCAGGAAAAGATTCGTAGTGACTGTCAACTCGCTGCTGAAGGTGAAGCCATGGAAAGAGAAGTTGAATTTTCATTAACCGATAAAACTATATGGGTCGATTTTAGTGTTCATCCAGTGTTTGATGAACAGGGGGTGGTCAAGTTTCTGGTTGCAGAAGCACGAGATGCTACTCGGCGACGTTTGGCAGAAGAACATTCTAAACGCAGTCAAAAAATGGATGCACTGGGCAAACTAGTGGGTGGAATAGCACATGATTACAACAATATGCTGGGTGTCATATTAGGTTACGCAGAATTGCTGGAAATGAAACGGGGTGATTTAGCAGGTGTTGAAAGCTATATTTCTGAAATTATACGTGCAGGAGAACGTGGTAGGACATTAACACGTAAAATGCTTGCTTTTTCCAAATCAGAAAGCAGTAACCCAGGTAGCTGCAATATAAACAAGGCCTTAATTGATTTAAAGGATATGCTGGCTAAATCATTAACAGCCTCCATTACCCTGGACTTTGACCTTAATGAAAAACCCTGGCCTTTATGGCTCGATGCTAATGAATTAGAAGATGCTATTTTAAATATGTGTATCAATGCTAAGTATGCAATGCCTGAAGGAGGGACATTAAGCATACAAACTGAAAATATTTATCTTGCCAAAGATGAGGCTAAGCTATTAGGTTTAACCGCAAATGATTATTTAAAACTAAGCATCTCAGATACCGGTTCTGGGATGGATGAAGAAATCAAAAGCCACATATTCGATCCCTTTTTTACCACCAAAGGTGAGCTGGGAAATGGTCTGGGCTTAAGTCAGGTTTTTGGTTTTATAGAGCGTTCTGGTGGAGCTGTTGATGTTTATACTCAATTAAATAGTGGCACACAATTTAGTCTCTACTTTCCTCGTTATAGTTCTGAGCCTTATATCAGCAAACCCTTTGACAAAAAATCTGCACCTCAACTTGCAGGCGATGAATTTATTTTAGTCGTTGATGACGAACCGGCATTACGCGAACTGGCAAATCAAATATTAACCCACTTTGGTTATAGAGTTATAACGGCCAGTAATGGCGAAACTGCTTTAAATATCCTTGCCACCACATCTATTGATCTTATGCTAAGTGATGTTATTATGCCAAACATGGATGGTTATCAACTTGCCAGACGGGTATCAGAACAGTATCCATCAGTAAAAATACAATTAACCAGTGGCTTTAGTGATAAAACTCATACCAGCTCAGATCAGAAATTAAAAAATAATATGCTAAATAAGCCATATAGTTCTAAAGAGTTACTCACTAGCATTCGTTTATTACTAGACGGTTACTTGTTACCAAAGGCCAAAGCATGACACTAGACAACGCAGAGAAACACTCTAAGCCCTGCAAAATAATTATTGTTGATGATGATGAGCAACAGGCTAACTTAATGCGGGCAATGGCTGAAACAGCTCAATTAGAAACAGAAATATTTACAAATAGTATTGATTTTCTAAACACCGCGATTAGCGCAAATGATATCGTCGTGCTTGATCTACAAATGCCTGACAAAGATGGCATAGAAATCATGCGTGAACTGGCAATACAAAATATTAAACCCAACTTTATTTTAGTCAGTGGGTTTGATGAGAGAGTATTACATTCAGCTAGACAATTAGCCGAGTCTAAACATTTAAATGTCGTCGCCACTCTTTCCAAGCCGCTTAAGGCAAAAGAATTTATTGCATTGCTTAGCAATACTTATACAGAATGTCTGCTTGAACATCGGCAACAAATTGAAAATGCCTTATCTGCAAAAGATACTGAGCAGATAACAATAGAAGAATTAAAACTAGCCATACGCAAACATCAGCTTATCATTCATCTCCAGCCGCTCGTCTGTTTTAACAAAAAACAGATACAAAGCGCTGAAATACTGCTCCGTTGGCAACACCCGACAAAAGGATTAATTCTTCCGGATGACTTTATCCCTTTGGCAGAAGAGCATAAATTAATGAATTTGCTGACAGAAGAAGTTCTCGGACTAGCCATCAATGAATACCACAAACTCACTGCAAGTGGAATCAATATCAAAGTTTCAGTCAATTTATCGGCGCAGAATATTACTGATTTATCCATGCCTGAAAAACTGGAAGAACTGGTGAAAAACAATCAGATCGAACCTGATTCAATTATTCTTGAAGTGACTGAATCGGCCTTAATGAATGAAATTTCAGAATCTCTGGATATTTTAAACAGACTGCGAATGAAAGGTTTTTCATTATCAATCGATGATTTTGGTACCGGGTATTCTTCATTAGTCAAACTTTACCAGGCTCCCTTTTCTGAATTAAAAATTGATCAGCATTTTATTATGCATATGGCAACAGACCCTGATGCAGCGGCTATTGTCAGAATTTGCATACTATTGGCCAAGGAACTAAAAATGCACACAGTTGCCGAAGGTATTGAAACCGAAGATATATGGAATCAGTTAAAAGAACTAGGGTGTGACATAGCACAAGGTTCTTTTATTACTGAACCCATGCCAACTGAAGATTTTATTCACTGGGTTAAGGATTGGAAAATGAAACATAATAACAATTTATAACCATGCAAAACCTGGTTTGGAATGATGGCCTAAGTGTTGGTATTGATAGTATTGACAATGATCATAAAAACCTTCTATCACTCTTCAATGAGCTCTCTAATGCTATTCTAAGTAATCACACATCTGATGTTATAGAAAATATTTTTATTCGACTGGAGGAGTATGTAGTCATACACTTCACTCGTGAAGAAGCATTGATGAAACAATGCCACTATCCTGATTTAGAAAATCATATCAAACTACATCAGGCTTTCGTCAATAAAGTACCCGAATTAAAACACAAACTTTTAACCGCTGATTCAATCAAAGTCGCTCAAGAAGTTAATCTGTTTCTTTATAACTGGTTAATGAATCATATTATTGGAGAAGACCTTAACTTTGCCCAACAGGCTTACGAATATAATTTAGCCAATGATAAACCGGATAAAGTTTCATTCTTTAAAGGCATCAGTAATTGGTTAAGTAAACATTTGGTTTTAAATAGTCGTATAGCCATTACCGCACTATTTCCTATTTTTGCGCTGTTTGTTTTAAGTTTTTTTACCCTATTGAATACATCTAAAGAACTTTTAACTTTACAGCACCAGCTAGACTTTATTCCACTGGTTCATCAAATAAATTCGTTAACGCATAATTTACAGACTGAACGAGGCCTGACTACTGCATTTCTTGGCTCAAAAAACAATGTTTTTCATTCTCGGCTGACTAAGCAATATGAGATAACCAACACCTCAATAATTCAATATAAACAAGGAATAGACCAGCTTGGCGGTCAAGCAATAAATAAAGAGATGAGGGAACATCTTATTCGCAGTGAAAATTATTTTGTACAACTGCTAGAACAACGAAAAGCTATTGAGCAATCAAAAAGTAAAATTACATTCACGTTTTATAATGACTTTATTGCCTCCCTGCTGGCAGTGCCTGAAAGTATGACTCATCAAAAGATGGACTCCAAAATGGCTCATAATTTAACTGCAATCACTGCAATTCTAAACCTTAAGGAAACCGCGGGTATAGAACGTGCACTGGGCACTTTGGCAATTGAACAAGGACATTTACCTGACAGGCAATTACACCCGTTTATTCAACTTATTGGCCAGCAGAAAGGTTTTGTACAAAATTTTCAACATGCTGCTACAGATCAACAACGATCTCAACTTAGATTAGGCTGTAAAGAGGGAAATATTCAAGCCATTGAACAAGAACTTTATCTGTCTGCAATGAAGAATACACTCTCAAACATGGATAGCCAGCATTGGTTCAAGCTATTAAGCTGTAGAATGGATCAACTAAAAACATTGGCTAATTATTTAATTGATGATTTCAAAAAACAATCTGATTCAAAAGTTAATCAACTTAAACGTCAACTTTATCTTATTGGCATTATTTTAATCAGTGTACTTGCTTTAACTTCATTTTCATTCTGGATACTAAAACGAAGTATTATTTTTCCTATTGCTCATTTAACCCATGCTTTGCATGACCTTGCCTTTGGTAATAAAAAAGTAAGGCTGAAAGATAAATTCGCCAACGATGAATTAGGTGAATTACTTGAATCATATGAAAAATGTCGTCGACGTTTATTGCAGGCAGATATTTCTTCATCTGTTGACTTCATTCGCCTAGGCGTAGAACTAGACGATAATACGCGAAAAAAAGACTATTATGAAAAATTATCATCGACAGACCCTTTAACAGGTGCAGTAAACCGACGTAAATTAAATCATCTTGCGGCGCTGGAAATTGACCGCCTCTCTCGTTTTAACAGAAATTTGTCTGTGCTGATGCTAGATATTGATTATTTCAAGAAAATAAACGATAGCTACGGACATGCAGCGGGTGATCAGGTTTTGATAGCATTTTATCAAAGCTGTCAAAAGCTGGTACGCAAGATAGATACACTTGCACGTATTGGTGGTGAAGAGTTCGTTATTTTAATGCCAGAAACTGACTTGCAACAGGCTTCAACGCTCGCTGAGCGGATTCGATCAACCATTGATAAACAGATATTAAAGGTAGATAATCAACTCATCAAATACACCGTCAGTATTGGTGTCGCAACATGGGACAGTTTATCCTATAAAGACTTTGATGATTTCCTTCACTGTGCAGATCAACGACTTTATAAGGCTAAGGAGTCAGGAAGAAATCGCGTTGTTTCACATATCTGATTCATTCGTTTTAAAGTGTAACTCAATAGCATGAACTCAAAAAGCATAGAAAATACACCTCTTATTTTAAGTAAATTTGCGTCTTTAACTGCAATACGTGATATTGATGCTTATGAACTTAGTTTTTTAAAAACATTGACGGAGTTGTTAAAAGTAAAAGATATTAGCATCTATAAATTCAACAATATAAATACCCCCTATCGCTTAGTTCATTATTCAACTAAAAATGCATCAATTGATATTCAAGTCGAAAATATAAAGTTGCCTGATGAAATAAAAGAGGCGCATGAGAAGATACAGGCGAGTGGTAAAATTTATAAAAACAAGCACAATCTAATCGTTTACCCCATTATTGGTTTCAAAGGCAATTTAGGTTATCTGGCTATTAATCTATTAAAAGGACTGACTGAGATTGAAACCAAAATCATATCCAGCTTGCTGAATATTTCTCATAATTATTATAGTTTATTAGAAGAAAATCAAAAAGATAAGCTAACGGGGTTACTAAATCGCAAGACATTCGATGACAACATATCAAAAATACAAGACATACTAAATACCGAGCATCAATTTATTGATTACGAGGGTAAAGAAAAAAGGGCTGATAAAAATATTAATCAATTTTGGCTGGCTATTTTCGACATTGATCATTTCAAACGAATTAATGACAACTTTGGTCATGTCTATGGCGATGAAGTTTTACTTCTGCTCTCTCAACTTATGAAAAAATCATTCCGGGCCAATGATTTATTATTTCGCTTTGGTGGAGAAGAGTTTATAAGCATTGTGCAAGTATGCAACAAAGAAACAGCAGAGCAAGTTTTAGAACGCTTTCGTAAGACAATAGAGTCTTTTGATTTTCCTCAAGTTGGTCAGGTGACTATCAGCAGTGGAGTGACACAAATCATGGAAAAGCTTGGCATAGCAAGTGATATAGTAGGTCGAGCGGACCAGGCATTATATTATGCCAAAGAAATGGGCAGAAATAGACTCTATTTTTATGAGAGCCTTGTCAATGAAGGTTTATTAGAAGGAAAAATTAAAGAAGGGGATATTGAGCTTTTTTAAACTCAACAGCACACTCAAGCCTCAATAAAAGACAGCCAGCTTGATTTTGGCTAATCCCGCTCCGTTTTAATTT
>JADFVK010000091.1 GCA_015222495.1 Pseudomonadota bacterium | reverse complement strand
ACTAAGTCTTTAATATCAATGCCACGATAGAGTAAGCGACCTTCTGTAGGTAATACCTTATCATTTTCTTTAGTATAACCAATTACCTCGCCGATATTAGTAAGACCCACTAAAACACCGGAGTGGTCACTATTACGCAGGCCACGTTTGACGTTAAAGTCAACAAAAAGCTCAGGTTCAATATGACTGGATAATTTAATCGATTCGGAAATACAATTAATAATTTTTTTATTGACCGGAGTACAGACTTCTTTGTTATTACTCATTAGATACCTTAAATTATTATTGTTTTGATAAGAAGCTTAGAGCACTTCCTGACTTATACCATTTTATCTGTAAATCATTATATGTATGATTAATATTTATCTGCTCTTTACTTCCATCCTGATGATTCAATTGAGCAATTAAATTTACACCGGGTGAAAAATTATCCAGACCAATTATATCAATAGTATCTTGTTCCTGAATTTTATCGTAATCTTCTTTATTGGCAAAAGTAAATGCTAACATGCCTTGTTTCTTCAGGTTCGTCTCATGAATACGGGCGAAAGATTTACAAATGACTGCAGCAACACCTAGATGACGAGGTTCCATGGCCGCATGTTCACGGGATGACCCTTCACCATAATTTTCTTCTGCAATGATGATAGATTTCTCGTTGTTAGCCTTATACGCACGAGCAACATTAGGTACTTCATCATACTCACCATTTAACTGGTTGAGTACATTATTGGTCTTAGCAGTGAATTTATTGACAGCACCTATGAGCATATTATTGGAAATATTATCCAGGTGGCCACGATACTTTAACCAGGGACCGGCCATGGAAATATGATCGGTAGTACATTTTCCTTCTGCTTTAATCAATAAGTGCAGACCCAGCTCATCCTGTCCGGAAGCCGGTTGGAAAGGACTGAGTAATTGCAGTCTTTTTGATGTTTCATTGACGATAACTTCAATGTCAGGATTGATAGAAGGTGCAATAAAACCAGGATCTTCTACATCAAAACCTTTGGGTGGTAATTCAATACCCTGAGGAGGTTCTAGTTTAACCTGTTCTCCCTGTTCATTAGTCAAAGTATCTGTCATGGGGTTAAAGGTTAAATTACCGGAGATTGCAAAAGCTGTGACGATTTCCGGAGATGCGACAAAGCTATAGGTATTAGGATTACCATCATTGCGTTTGGCAAAATTACGATTAAATGAGGTAATAATTGAATTCTTACGTTCATTATCATCGGTATGACGTTGCCACTGACCAATACAAGGGCCACAAGCATTAGCCATTACCACCCCACCCATCGATTCTAAGGTTCCTAAAATATTATCACGTTGTGCAGTATAACGTACCTGTTCAGACCCGGGTGTAATAATAAACTCAGCCTGAAGCTTAAGATCTTTATCGATTACTTGTTGTGCCAAAGAGGCAGCACGGGTTAAATCTTCATAGGATGAATTGGTACAGGAGCCAATTAAGCCTACTTCCAGTTTTTCAGGATAATCATTATCACGCACAGCCTGTGCAAACTCTGATAAAGTATGCGCAGCATCCGGTGTAAAAGGACCATTGATATAAGGTTCAAGTGTATTCAGATCAATTTCAATGACTTGATCATAATAAGTTTCAGGATTGCTATAAACATCCTCATCAGCACGTAAATGTGCTGCAACAGTATTAGCCTTATCAGCAATTTCTGCACGGCCGGTTTGACGTAAATATTCAGCCATTTTTTCGTCATAGGCAAAAATAGAAGTGGTTGCACCAATTTCAGCACCCATATTACATATAGTGGCCTTACCAGTACAGGAAATAGAGTCTGCACCTTCACCAAAATATTCTACAATGGCATTGGTACCACCCTTAGTAGTTAAAAGGCCTGCTAATTTAAGAATCACATCCTTAGGTGCAGCCCAGCCATTAAGCTTGCCGCTTAGCTTCACACCAATCACTTTAGGCATTTTAAGTTCCCAGGGCATGCCAGCCATAACATCTACAGCATCAGCACCACCTACGCCAATGGAAATCATACCTAGCCCGCCGGCATTAACTGTATGTGAATCTGTACCGATGATCATGCCACCAGGAAAAGCATAGTTTTCTAAAACAACCTGATGAATAATACCTGCACCCGGTTTCCAAAAACCAATACCATATCGTGCAGATACTGAACGTAGAAAGTCATAGACTTCACTATTTTGTTCTACTGCAATATCTAAATCTGATTTTGCACCATTATTAGCCTGAATAAGATGGTCACAATGTACTGTACTGGGCACAGCAACTTCTTTTTTACCAGAATTCATAAATTGCAAGAGTGCCATTTGTGCTGTTGCATCCTGCATTGCTACCCGATCAGGATCAAAATTTACATAATCTTCACCACGAGTATAATTTTCAACATTTGGAGCTGAATCTGTGGATTCATGCAAATGAGCATATAGTATTTTTTCAGTCAGGGTGAGTGGACGTTGTAAAACAGCCTTAACTGCTGTTAGTTTATTCTCAAAGCCCGCATAAAAGCCAAGCACAGTATCTAAATCATAGGTCATATTTAATTTCACATCTTATTGTATAAATGTTTTAAAAAGGTAAGCACAATATACATATATGAGGGCAATTCAATGATAATCAATCCTAATTGAATTTTACAATGATAGATTTAGGAGTATAGATCTTGATTTATTATAAAAATGTATACTTTTTATTTGATAGATAAACAACATTAGGGGACGTTCGGGAATAGTGGTAGTTATCCGTAATTGGTGAGGTATTGCTGCACTTAGCGGGGACGCTCAAGTACGTCCATGTAACGCTCAGCCTCGGCATCCATGCCTCGAAAAGCCCCGTTAAGTGCAGCAATACCTCACCAATCACTACCCGCATCATGTTCCTCTCTGGAGGCGAAAGAGCAAAAAGCACCCCCTTCCCAACCTTCCCCCTCAAAAGATAGGGGGAAGGAGCTAGAACTAGAACAAAGCCCAAAAAGACAGAGATACTATCAAAACTCCGTCATTCCTGCATTCTTTTAGCGGGAATCTATATCTTTTGATATTGCTCTAGATCTAGCTTTTTTTTGCTCTTGCTCTTTCACCTTTAGTGAGGGAATATGACGTAAGAGCAATTTGGTGTGTAGGTTGTGGCTCAGGAGGCTTTTCGAGGCATGGATGCCGAGGCTGAGCGTTACATGGACGTACTTGAGCGTCCTCCTGAGGTACAACCTACACACCGAAGTGCGTTTTTAAGACTATTTCCGAACGTCCCCTACAAGTGGACATATTTTGAAAAAATTAAATATTTTTATTATACAGATCTTAAATTAAGAAATAATTGAATTAAGAGTTTTGCTAGGACGCATAATACTCTCAACTATGTTCATGTCAGGATAATAATATCCTTTTAAATCAACAGACTGTCCTTGGACAGCATTCAGCTCATCAATAATAGTCTGTTCCTTATTTGCCAAGTCCTCAGCTATATTAGAAAAATAGGCTTGTAATTCAAGGTCAGAGTTTTGCTTTGCTAATGCCTGCGCCCAATATAAAGCCAGGTAATAGTGGCTACCACGATTATCTATTTCTCCTGACTGACGGGATGGGGATTTATCTTCATCCAGAAATTGTGAGGTGGCCTGATCCAGGGTATCAGCTAATATTTGAGCCTTTTTATTGTCATAATTATTAGCCAGCTGCTCAAGAGAAACACCTAAAGCAAGAAACTCACCTAAAGAGTCCCAGCGTAAATGGTTTTCATCTAATAATTGCTGTACATGTTTAGGTGCTGAACCACCGGCACCGGTTTCAAATAAGCCCCCGCCTTTCATCAACGGCACAATAGAGAGCATTTTGGCACTTGTGCCTAATTCAAGAATTGGAAATAAATCAGTTAAATAGTCACGTAATACATTACCTGTTACAGAAATACAATCTTTTCCATCTTTAATCTGAAGCAGTGAAAAATTAATAGCCTCTTCAGGTGACATAATTCTGATATCCAGTTTGGAAGTATTATATTGAGTAAGATATTCCTTTACTTTAGCCATAAGTTCTACATCATGGGCACGATGATTGTCTAACCAGAATATGGTCACTAATTGCGTAGCTCGAGCACGATTAACAGCCAACTTTACCCACTCCTGAATGGGAGCATCTTTTACCTGACACATACGCCAGATATCACCCTTTTTAACGGTTTGTTCCAGTAGGCAAACGCCTGCTTCATCTAAAACTCGTACAATACCATTATGAGATATTTCAAATGTTTTATCATGGGAACCATATTCTTCAGCTTTTTGAGCCATTAGGCCAATATTTTGTACCGTGCCCATGGTGGCAGGATCAAATGCACCGTGTTCTTTACAAAAGTTTATGGTTTGCTGATAAATGCCGGCATAGCATCGATCCGGAATTAATGCTTTTGTATCATGCAATAGATCATCTTTACCCCACATTTTTCCAGAGCTACGAATGGCTGCAGGCATAGAAGCATCAATAATAACATCGCTAGGCACATGTAAATTGCTGATACCCTGCGCTGAGTTAACCATCGCCAATTCTGCCTGTGAATCAGAACAGGCCTGAATATCTGCTAGTATTATCGTTTGCTGATCGGCAGATAAGTTTTTAATTTTATTTAATAAATCCCCCAAGCCATTATTAGCATTAACCCCCAATTCATTAAAAATAGTCTGATGCTTATTAAAAACTTCTGCAAAATAGACTGAAACAGCATGACCAAAAATAATAGGATCAGATACTTTCATCATTGTGGCTTTAAGATGTAGAGAAAGTAGAATGTTTTGCTCTTTTGCCTGTGCAATTTGTTGTGTAAAGAATTCACGCAAGGCGTATTTGCTCATTACTGAAGTATCAATAATTTCACCTTTTAAGAAAGGAGAATAATCTTTTAATAAAAATATTTCATCATTATTAGCAGTCAGTTCTATTTTAAATTGACCATTATTTTTTAATGTTAAAGAGTTCTCACTGGCATAAAAATCCCCATGACTCATACTGGATACATGAGTTTTTGAATCTGCCTGCCATGGCCCCATTGAGTGGGGATTATTTTGTGCGTATTGCTTCACTGAATTGGGTGCACGTCGATCAGAATTTCCTTCACGTAATACCGGGTTAACCGCACTGCCTTTAATCTTATCATAACGACTTTGAATATCTTTTTCAGTATCATCCTTAGGTGTATCCGGATAATCAGGTATGTTGAAATCCTGAGTTTGTAATTCCTTAATTGCAGCCTTTAGTTGTGGTAAAGATGCACTGATATTAGGCAGTTTAATGATATTGGTATCTGCTTCCTTAACCAAACTCCCTAGTTCATTGAGGTCATCAGACACTTTCTGATGATCACTTAAATGTTCAGGAAAATAAGCCAAAATTCGTGAGGCAAGGGAAATATTTTTGGTTTCTATCTGAATGCCGGCTTGTTTTGTGAATGATTTAATAATGGGAAGTAATGATTGAGTGGCTAATGCAGGTGCTTCATCGGTTAATGTATAAATAATTTTTTGTTTTGATGAACTTACAGACATTTTATAATTTCCTGAGTTTTGTAAAATAATTAAAGTTATGGGAGTGATTTTACACTTGAATGACGGTATTTTAATAGTAGTAATAGGTTTTTATTTATATATTTCCCTGAATTATATTTCTCTTTGGGCAATGTTATTGTTATTAATGCCTGCTGAACTGGTGTATAGTGAAAACTAGCAATAGATTGAACTCTATATCCGTTTTAGCTGCTAATAAAAGGAATTGTAATGATTACATTGACAGGTCGTCCATTTGTTAAATCACTTTTTTATTTATTAGTGTTAGTTATCAGCGGCTGTATAATGGCTTCATCAAAGGATGAATTACTTGTAGATCCCCATCAGGATAATATAATCGATAGTAGTAAAGAAATACCAATAAATGAGCAGACATTTATCTGTTTAAAAAAAATGCATCCAGTTCGAGGTTTCTTTGTTGATAATTTATTGGGTGGCTTAGATGATACGATTGCCGCTGCAAATCAGCCAGACGGTGCATTTTATCCACCAGGTTCAGTGGTGCAGTTAATTCCTACTGAAGTCATGATTAAGCATAATAAAGGCTGGAGTAAAAAAACTAATGACTGGGAGTTCTTTGAACTGATAGTTTCAGAGCAAGGCTCTAAAATAAAAGTTCGTGGTACGACTCAGGTGTTCAATAAATTTGGTGGTAATTGTCTTGATTGTCATCTACAAGCAGAACCACAATGGGATTTCATTTGTGAGGATAATCATGGTTGTGAACCACTGCCAATCCCTGATTTTTTAATTCGCTGGACGCAAGAAGGTGATCCTCGTTGTCCATAATTATCAGTGTTATAAATTTGCAAGCTTTAGCTGATTCTGGAAATAATGATTATTAAGCCGTTTTACCAATTTCAATAGCTAACGAATGAAGTAAGACAAATTTCTACATGACTTTCAAAGCTTGCACAGACTTAGTCCTCGTCACTTAAATCCATATGCCCCTCAGGAGGTAATGACTTAATAATATCTTTAATCATACGGGCATGTTCGGCTTCCTCATCACGTAATTCAGCAAACAGAGCTTGAATCTCAGCATTATCCACATAGGAGAAAGCTTCATCATAAAAAGCATAACTTTTTTCTTCAGAAGACAAGACTAATTGAAGTGCTTTGAAGGGGGACATATTCCAGGTAATAGAGCCAACTTCTGGTGCTTCTACGTCAAAAAGGTTATCTTTATTAACGACCATTGGAGTATCACCGAATAATGCCTGGCGTCTGTGTGATAGTTCGTCAGCATGTTTCTGTTCACTTTCTGCCATTCTTCTAAATACATCAGCAGCATCATCGGGATAACGGTGTCCAAGCTGACTGTTAAACAGCTCATATCGTTCACATGCCTCAACCTCAACCAAAATGGCAATATCAAGGGCATCCATGAGACTAAGTGTGGAAAAATCAATTTTGTGATACATAATAGCTCCGATGTTAAAATATAGGTCTATTTAAACCTAAACAAATAAGTCAAATTATAGATTGAATAGCAATAAAGGAAAAGTAAATGGCTTAATTAATTATCTTTCCAAAGCAAACCTTTTGCCACTTCGTCTCTTTTTTCTTTACTCTTAAGTTTTTCAATTAATGTTAAAGCAAATTCCATTGCTGTTGCCGGACCTCGTGAAGTGATTATTTTATCATCACAAACTACAGCATCTTGTTTGATTTGTGTATTTTCTAAATCCATATTATCAATAAAGCCTGGATAACTTGTAGCTGCCTTACCTTCCAGGAGCTTAGCATTGGCTAAAATTTTAGGTGCGGCACAAATGGCTGCAGTATATTTATTTTCAGAGGACATTTTTTTTAATAATGTATGGATTCTTGGATCATTATCTAAGTGATCTGCACCTGGTAAGCCTCCAGGTAAAACCAACATATCATAATCATCTGTTATTGCCTCATCCAAAGTCATATCTGGAATTAATACTACTCCACGACTAGCTATAACAGGTTTGACAATATTACCACTGTCTAGACTAGCTGTTACCACATTAATATCGGCTCTACGTAAGAGATCAATCAGGGTGACGGCTTCAAGTTCCTCGCAGCCGTTTGCGATGGGGATAATGACACTTGCCATGTTGGTGATTTCCTTTTTGTTTGTTGCTGGGTAAATTGTTTATCAATTAACTCAGAAACTTTAATTAATTGAATACCTGCAGCTTCTAATTGAGGGATTTTTTCTTCCAGGACATCAAGAGTGATATTAAACGGGTGTCCAATGGCAACAGCGGAACCATTTTTTTTAGCTAACTTAATCAATCTGTCGAATTGAAATTCAATAGCAGGTCGATTTAATTCATGATCTAAAAAAACATTACGCCGGGTGTTTTTAATCTTATAGAGATTTGCTGATTGTTCAGCAACTGTCTCCACACTGGTACGACTATCAACAAAAAATAAATCAGTTTTACTCAGTTCATCCATTAACCAAATCATTGATTCTTTCTGACTCGTCATCAAACTTCCCATATGATTATTGACTCCTTTCACATGAGGGATAGAATGAATACTTTTAATAATGGATTGTTTAAATTCCTGTTCAGTCATTTCATTAGTGAGGGCTCCAGGGCCAAGAAAAAAAGGCTCTGTAGACTGCATAGGCAAATGGAGCATGATTTCATGCCCCTGTTCGTGCACATTTACTGCCATATCTTTAATATAGGGCGTATGGGGTAAAAAAGCATAGGTGACATTGCCAGGTAATTGAATTGCCCTCATATCATGCTTCTTCTTATAACCCAGATCATCAATAATGATAGCCACATAGTATTTTGGCTCATTGCTGGAATCAGAATATGAAGATGCTTTACCTACAGGCGTAGTCTCAATGCCCCATGCATTTAGCAAGAAAAATACTAAGCCACAGGAAAGTATCTGTAATATAGATTTTTTACGAACAATAAACTGTCTGTTCAGTTCTAATTTAATCATAAGTTTATATAATATTAGTTATTATTTATAAGTTTTTTGTGTATTAAGGATACTCATCCCTTTTAGTAGATTGAGTGCTTCATGTAAGCCATAATCTGTTTCTTCTGCTGATTTTTCAGATTTATTTTTTGATTTTTTATGCCCTTTCTTAGAATCTTCCTGCTTCTTATTTTTATCTCTAGTTTGTTCTAAATGCCCTTTTAAATTAGCTTCTTTCATCTGCATAAAACTATCATGCTCTGATTTCTTTAAACTAATATTAGCTAAAGTGATATCTGGCACAATACCTTCTGCCTGAATCGAACGACCTGATGGCGTATAATAGCGAGCAGTGGTTAATTTAACGGCAGTGGTATGAGTCAAAGGCTTTATTGTTTGTACTGAGCCCTTACCAAAAGTATCAGAGCCCATTATCACTGCACGTTTCTGATCCTGTAGAGCACCTGCAACAATTTCTGATGCTGAGGCTGATCCTGCATTGACTAATACGACAATGGGAGCGCCCTTCATCATATCACCATGAGTGGCAGAAAATTTAAGATTAGAATCCTTTACGCGTCCTTTGGTATAAACAATAAGTCCCTCATTCAGGAAAGTATCTGCAACAGCAACAGAACCATTGAGAACGCCTCCGGGGTTATTTCTTAAATCCAGAATAAGTCCCTTAAGTGCTGCTTCAGATTTTTTACTTGATTGTTCAGACTGTGTTTCTTTGGTTAATTTTTTAATTGCTTTTTTTAGTTGGTTGGCAGTACGCGACTGGAAACTTGAAATTCTGATATAGCCATAACTTTTATCTAAAAGTCTGGACTTGACACTTTTTACTTTAATCACAGCTCGTTTTAAAGTAATAATAAGTGGTTTATCAAGGCCTTCTCTGATAATAGAAAGCTTGATTTCTGTGCCTGGCTTGCCACGCATAATTTTAATTGATTCATCCATAGTCATGTCTTTAACAGACTTATCATCAATGCGAAAAATTAAATCTCCCGGTTGGATACCAGCACGCTGTGCAGGTGTATCATCTATAGGTGAAATAACTTTTATCATGCCATCTTCTGTACCAACCTCAATGCCCAGGCCACCAAATTCACCGGTGGTACCTTCCTTAAGGTGCTTATAAGCAGTAGCATCAAGATAAGTAGAATGTGGATCAAGGCCTGATAACATACCTTTAATGGCATTTTTTAAAATAGTTTTATCATCGATATCTTCTACATAATCAGTTTTTATCGTAGCAAATGCATCCGTAAATTCTTTGAGTATTTCCAGAGGTAATGGCTCATTTACAACGTCCTTAGTTTGAGCACCTGCTATATTAATCAGCAAAGACACTGTGCTAAACATCAGTAAGAATACAAATTGTAAATAAACCTTAGACATTTATTACTCCATGAATATAAATAAAACATAAGACTATCATGTAACTGTAGTATTTTCTAGATTTTCGCTATAAGTGCCCACAGCCAAAAAAATTGGTATGAATCATTTTCAGTAACATTAAATACACTTAAAGTGATTTGTGCAAATTTTTTGTTACTCAAGAGCCTTCAGCCAACAATAATTTGGCCACCATCATTTGTAGTAACATAAAATTTCTATAAATGATGGTGGATAAATTTT
>JADFVK010000090.1 GCA_015222495.1 Pseudomonadota bacterium | reverse complement strand
TGTTATCGTAGCGCTAGTTTACGGTGCAAAAAAACTAATCGCCTCTGAAGATCATAAAAATGATCGTACAGATACCGAAAGAGACAATAATACTGATGCTGGTATTCAAGAAGTTAAGAGCAAAAGAGAAACTTAATTTCTAACGTTATTAAATGCCCTTCCGCGTTAGCTTGTAGGGCCTTTAAAACCTTTATATTCAAGAGTAATCCTTAGATCATCTGTGTGAAGATATAGTTGTGATACGGATTATCTTTTATATTTATCTCTGCTAAAAACGCTTCACTATCAGATAGATATTGAGGGTTATCCTTAATAAAGTTAGAGCTATTATTCAGTCCATCGGGTATTCCATCTTGAAACTCAATGTCTGCCATTAGCCTTTTCACAATATGCGAGTATTTTTCACTGTCAATGCCAACACTTTCTATATGAGCATCTAAACATTTTGAAATGGTTTTTATTGACGGAATAAATGCAATTAAGTCTGCCAAAATTGCCGCACCAATATTTAGTGTATAAACCTCTGATACACCTTTACTATCAACATTTCTTGAATACATTAACAAGCCTGAAAACAGCACATCATTTATAACAATATTATAATCGGTTGGGTTTTCTTTTACTTTGTGAGTAACTTTTTGTGAAACTTCAAACTTCTCATCCTGTTGCCGTGGAAAAAAATATTCTTTTTTACTAATAATAGAATGTGTTGTTATTCCCATCATTGCATTCTCAAGCGAATAAATTAATGTCGGCAGAGAAGCAATCTCTAACTCAAGATATTCAGGAAGAAGTTCCGCATTAGGTTGAGACCATAGTAAATCCGTTGTTCTATTTGTATGAATTTTTACACTCTCATCCCAACATTCTCGTGCAATACCTATTTTATTAATTTCATCTAATGCAGCAATTAAATTTAATGTTGCCGACTGGAATATATCAACCGCACGGTTTGATACTTTCATATCTCTTACTTTTATCGACGCGTGTAATAACTGTCTTAAACTAACAACTAACGGCCAATAAACACTGTTAATTTTATCAATTTGGTTTTGAATATATGTAATATCTTCTTGTCTTTCTTGGCGAGTTGTTATGGTTAATGCTCGTTGAGAAATCACTATTGCAACAATAGAGCCCGCGAAAGCAACAGGAACGCCTGCAATCACATTTAATGACTCAGCAATATCGGATAATGGTAATTCAGCACTGTTAAAATGCTGCTTTATGCCATCAAAATTTCTTAATATGAAGTAAAAGCTTGTCGTAACAATGACAAGCAAGCCGCTAAAATAGACAAAAAACTCAACTGTATTTTCTTTTTTCTCCTCTGCCCTAGATGAAACTGCTGGCTTTTTCTTAAAATAAGCGCTAATTAAGAACGTTAAAATAAAAATGGCGACTGCAATAGTTAAAGTCGGAAGCCATACATCATTTATTATTGAAGTATAAATAATAAATAGTATGCTCGGTATCGCTATAAACAAATAAAGTCTAGCTAATTTTTTATTTTTCATTATCACTTACATCGCTTGTTGAAGAAAGGTAGGTAATAATTTTTAATATATTTTTATCATCACGCCGAATATATTCACACTCATCCATATAATGTTTTGTTAAATATATTCCTAAACCACCAATTTTAGCTTTCTCAAGGTTTTCAGGCCGAACATGATCCGTAGCTTCAAGAAAGTTGAAAGGTATTCCATCATCTTCAAATTCTAAGGTAATCTTGTTGCTATCAACCTCTAACCGCAAGGTAACAACATGCTCACCTCCATTTGGGTATGCATAGCTAATAATATTATCAGCCACTTCATTTGCACAAAGATCAAAATTGAATAACATTTCTGGTGTAGCATTAAATTTTCGAAGCTCTTTATCAAGCCACACTGTCATTCGTGCTATTTCTGATATTTGATTATCAATGGTTAAGACCAATACGCTGTTATTTTCTAGTTCTGACATTTGACACTCCTTGCCTAAGTGTTAGCTAGAAACCTTAGAAATCGCTTCATCAATATCACCACAAATAGTAATGAGTTGATCAATACCAGACACTTCCAGTACATTTTTCACATCTGACTGGGGAGTCAATAAGGCATACTTTTGACCTCGACGATTAACAGCCTTCGCGTTAATCAACAATGCTCGTATACCGATAGATGACATATAAGGAACAGCAGACATATCAACAATTATCGACATGTCCGCAGTCGATGCTATCGTAGAGAACTCTGCTTCAATTTCTCCCACACCACCTACATCCATCCTTCCAGATAAGTTGATTTTAATTATGTCATCATTTAATTGTTCTTTATTTATATCCATGGATATAACTCCGATCTGTTAAGTATTAAAATTTCAAAGTAAATCATAAGTGTACCTTACTGATTTATCATATATTCATTATCGCTTCCCATCCATCGAACGATTAATATCGTTAAATCATCCGCGGGGTCTCTTCCTTTTGCAAAATCATGTACCTTTTGACAAACCAAATCTACAATTACCTCAGTATCAGAAGATTCATCTATAGTTGATAACAAAGATACAAGCCTTTCATTACCAAATAACTCTATTGCAACGCTAGTCGCCTCAGTAATACCATCTGAAAATATGCATAAGAATTCACCTTTTAATAAGGAGTATGTAAATGTCTTATAAACAAAATCATCCGCAGTACTGATCGGTGGGCCACTTGCGCCACTCAACTCAACAGGCTGTCCTCCTGGGCTTACAATAAACGGTCTTTCGTGGCCAGCATTACAATATGTTAACTCGCCATCTCTCAAATCTAACACCCCTACAAATGCTGTTACAAATAACATTTCAGGATTATCTCGAGCAATTTCTTTATTCGCCTGCCTAACCATAACGCCTAAATCTAAATTGTCGGCATCATCTCGCAGTGCAATACTTTTACATAAGGTCTTACTAATAACCATAAATAAGCTAGCAGGCACCCCTTTGCCACAAACATCACCTAATAGAAAAAACAAACGATGTTCATCCAACATGAAAAAATCATATAGATCTCCGCCTACCATCTTTGCGGGTTCCATTCTGGCAGCAATATCAATCCTTCTTTCATTTCCAAACGTCTCTTTTGCATCAGGCACAATACCCATTTGAAATCGTTTGGCAGCTGCCATTTCACCCTGAATTTTGGCAGCCTCTTCCTGTTGAACTCTTATATCATCTTCCAAAACTTCAATATGATCTTCTCCTCGGGTAAGAGAGTCAGAAAGCATCGCTGTATAAAGAATAATAAAAATAATTATCGGTGAAGCCACATCAATAAGAAGATACATCTGATGAAAAACCATTAAACCAGCCGCACCAGATAACACCGTTACAAGCACGACAATTGGAACTTGTACCCATGCTTTTATTCGTGGAAATCCCCATATAACTAAAAGGCCAAACAACATAATCATGACAGCCTCCAGCCATAGAGCCCAATGAGGACGAATCAAAGTTGTACCATCAAATATAGATTCTAATACTTGGGCATGAATTTCAACCCCAGGCACACGCTCTCCCAAGGCTGTACTAGGAAAATCAACCAATCCCAATCCAGAGAATCCAACTAGAACTAATTTGCGATTTAATTCATCGGGGTCGAAGCTCCCTTTTAATATTTCTGCCGCAGAAACAAAGCGCGAAGGATCATGATGGCTATAATTCACCCATATTGTTCCATCTTTTTGTGTTGGAATGAACAAGTCTCCAACGCCGACAGCCTCAATCCGCTCCAAGCTACTTTTGACCTTAAACACAGGACTTCCACTTGCTAACCGTAGTGTTTCAAGTGATAAAGAAGGCAATACCGTCTCGCCAATTCTTGCAACAAGCGGTATTCGTCGTATAACACCTCGCTCCATATCCGCGCTTAAAATAGCATGACCAGCCGCTGCTTTATCAAGCCCCTCAACATTCATCAATGCTGAAGAAAAGTGGCGCATTAGCTTTCTTGGTTCTTCGCCAATCACCATCATTGGTGCTGCTAAAACACCTGTAGAGCCAGCACCATCAATTCCGGCGATTCCCAATATGGTACGACTACTTTTTAATGACTTAGCTAATATTTCATCATTGCTTGGCAAATCACAGACCTTATCCACTAATGATGGTGAAATATCTGGGATATATTGCGTTATTGCACAAGGTGAAGTTCTATCTGGCTCTGGCATGATTATATCCAAAGCTATCGCCGCAGGTTCCATGTCACTAATGCGATCTAGTAGTTGCGCCGTCAAACTTCTTGGCCAAGGCCATTGACCAAACTCTTCGAGGCTTCGCTCATCAATATCAACAATTACCACGGGGGCAGAGACTCTTTCGCGTGGCATTGCGATTTGGTATAAATCAAATGAGAAGCTGCGTAAAACATCTTGGTAGGGAATAGAACCATACAAATGAAAGACAGCAAGAGCTAATAGCCCCAAGGGAGCAACCCATATTTTTATATAGGGCACTAAAAATGAACGAATATCATATAGATTCATAAAGCTCTGTCTAAGAAGATCCAAGTATTACTATTTCAACAGTATAAGAACAGTTAACTTATAGTTTTGTCAATTTAGTTCGCAGATTTAAAGAGAATCTTAAATTAACCATTCAATCGGCAGGGTATATTGTGACATAAGTTTATGATAAAAATAAGGTAATTAGATATTCACCCCTCTTTTGCGGGGTGCCATTTTCTCGTATATTGATATAGATTACACTCTTTAAAATTCTTTTTAGCTATAAACCAAACAAGAACATAGCTACTTTATTTAAAGTTTAATGAGGCCAACAATGAATACTTTTTTCCGTAGTTTCACTCTTTTTTTCATACTTATCTTAGCAGTAGGCACCGCGACTGCAGAAGGTATCGGTAAAGTAAAAGTACTTTCTGGTTCGGTATCTATTGAACGGTCTGGCGATTCAGTTTTGGCAAAACTTGGCGCTCCTGTATACCAGACAGATAAAATAATAACTGGAGAAGGCTCTATCGGTCTTTTATTTAATGATGACTCTCGGATCTCCGCTGGACCTAACTCCATACTGTCATTAGACCAGTTTTCCTTTGATGCTATAACTCATGAAGGTAACTTTGATGTCTCAGTAAACGAAGGAACTCTTTCCGTTATCTCTGGAAAATTAACTGCAAAAAGACCTGGCGCATTAAAAGTTAAAACACCTGCCGCCATCCTTGCTGTACGTGGTACTGAATTTTCAATTAAGGTTGAGGCTCCACAATGAGAAAGGTACTTTCTTTAACTGGAACAGCTGCAATCCTACTAGGATTATCAGGCTGTGCGACTTATAGCGATGCTATTAATCAACTTGCTCCTGAAAGAACACGTTGGCAGCATGATGATTATACAGTTGAAAATTCAGACTCCGCATTTTGTGAAAAACCTATTACCGAACTCTATATGGTTATGCCTGAAGAGGGTAAAGAGGGCACTGTTGTCGTCACGTTTAATGATGGTCGTGAGGTTGTTCTTAATGGCGATTATAGTGCAATGTCCTATTCAGAAGCTGAGCAAAAAGAATTCCTTGCTGATGATTCGCAAATGGAAGAAATGTTTGGCTCAGCAATTGATGTTCTTCCAAATGCTCCGATTAAAACAGAACTCTACTTCCTATTAGGTAAAAATGAGCTTACTCCCGAATCCTTGTCTGCGGCACAAGAAGTCTATAACAATGTATTGAATCGACAATCTCCTGAAGTATTGGTTATTGGGCATACAGACACTTTAGGTTCAATTGCTGATAACCAATCACTTTCAGTTCAACGTGCAGAAGTTGTGAAAGACAACCTTATTGAAATGGGCGTTGAATCCAATACAATTAAAACATCAGGCATGGGTGAACAAAACTTGGCCGTGGAAACCGCTGACAATACACGCGAACCTAAAAATCGTCGTGTCGAAATTAATGTACGTTAACCTTAAAACCTGAAAGATATAACGGAAATTTTTATGAAAAATAACATTACACTTACTTCTTTGTGCCAGCCAATAGTGATTAGCGCCTTGCTTTTTTCACCTCAACTGACTTTTGCTCAAACATTGACGGAAGCCATTGAACAAACAATTAAAACTAACCCAGAAGTTTTAGAAGAGGCTTACCGCAAATTAGCAAGCGACTCTACGATTGCACAGGCACAAGCAGGGTATTACCCAAAAATAGATTTAGCCGTTGGCACTGGCTGGGAATCAACCGATAGCCCGACAACTCGAGCTAATGGCTCACATAAAAACAAACATCTAAACCGTGATGAAGCCAGCTTAAATTTAAGCCAAATGTTATTTGATGGCTTTGCAGTAAAAAGTCAGGTAGATCGTAGCCAATCACTAGTTGAATCTGCAGCGTACCAAGTTGCTAATAGTTCTGAACGTTTAAGCTTGAGAGCTATAAATGTCTACTTAGCAACGCTTCAAGATCGTGAATTACTTGAAATAACACAAGGTAATTTTGATGCTCACGAACAAACCCACGATCAAATTACACTTAGATCTGAAAGTGGTGTTGGCAGTAAAGCTGATATAGATCAATCTCAAGGTCGCTTATCACTTGCACAAGCAAACCTATTAGCAGCTCATGGGAATTTAGAAGACTCTCAGAGTAACTTTCAACGTGTAATCGGTAACCT
>JADFVK010000012.1 GCA_015222495.1 Pseudomonadota bacterium | reverse complement strand
TCTAAGTAACAAAAATTTATCCACCATCATTTATAGAAATTTTATGTTACTACAAATGATGGTGGCCAAATTATTGTTGGCTGTGGGCACTTCTAATAAATACATAAAAAAGACAGGTTGATGCAAATAACAATACCAGATTTTTCGCAGGCGAAAATATTAGTTGTTGGTGACTTAATGTTGGATCGTTATTGGCATGGTCCGACCTCGCGTATTTCACCAGAAGCACCTGTTCCGGTAGTTAAAATTGAAGAATCGGAGGAGCGAGCAGGAGGTGCTGGAAATGTTGCACTCAATATTGCTGCTTTAAATGGCCTGCCTTCTCTGGTGGGAATTACTGGCCAGGATGAAGCGGCACAGATTTTAAAAAATCAATTAACCCCTCATGGCGTGGATTGTCAGTTTGTTGAATTGGCTGGTTGTACCACAATTACCAAGTTACGAGTGCTCAGTCGTCATCAGCAATTAATCCGGCTGGATTTTGAAGATGCTTTCTCTCAAAATAAAGAACCTATAGAAAGTACAAAACTCTTATTGAATGTTTTTACAGAAAAAATGCCGCAACATGAGGTAATTTTATTCTCAGATTACCAGAAAGGGACATTGGCACAATTACCTGAGCTGATTCGTCTTGCCAGAGCAGAGAATAAAAAAATTATTATTGATCCTAAGGGTAGTGATTTTTCTATTTACCGAGGTGCGACCTTATTAACCCCAAACCTTTCTGAATTAGAGGTAATTGTCGGTACTTGTCAGAGTGATGAGCAATTAGTGGAAAAAGCTGAAAAATTACGTCAGGAATTAGAACTTGATGCTTTATTAGTGACCCGCAGTGAAAAAGGCATGACTCTGCTTCAAGCGGGAAAAACTGCAGTTCATTTGCCTACCCGAGCCAGAGATGTTTATGATGTGACTGGTGCCGGTGATACCGTGATAGCTACATTAGCTGCCAGTATTGCTGCTGGTATGAATATGGTCGATGCGGTTAAACTGGCTAACCTTGCTGCCAGTGTGGTCGTGGGTAAAGTAGGTACAGCAACGGTAACTGTACATGAACTACGGGCTGCAATGCGGCAGCTTAGTGATGTAGAGCAGGGTATTGTGGCAGAAGAGCGTTTAATAACATTAGTTAAAGATGCCAGGAATCATGGTGAAAAAGTAATTATGACCAATGGTTGTTTCGATATTCTTCATGCCGGTCATGTAACCTATCTGGAACAGGCTAAATCTCTGGGAGATCGATTGATTGTAGCGGTTAATGATGATGACTCGGTCAAACGGATTAAAGGGCCGGAACGTCCGGTCAATACCATGACCCGACGTATGCAGGTGTTAGCAGGTTTAAGTTGCGTGGACTGGGTGGTGCCTTTTTATGAGGATACACCGACACGTTTGATTTGTGATGTTGCTCCTTCAGCCTTAGTGAAGGGGGGAGATAATAATCCTGATGATATTCCCGGTGGACAATGTGTACGTGAACAGGGTGGCGAAGTATTAGTGATGGAATATGTGGATAATTGCTCTACAACAGGATTGATTCGTTCTATTCGCTCTGCTGATGGTTCGGTAGAAAGCAAAATTGATGAGTAGCTATCAGGCTGATATCGTTATTGTTGGTGGTGGTATTGCAGGTTTATGGACTCTGGCACGTTTAAGGGGCTTAGGTTATCAGGCAATATTATTAGAAGCTGAAACTTTAGGCTGTCAGCAAACCGGAGCCTCTCAGGGTATTATTCATGGTGGTACAAAATATGCTCTAACGGGTAAGTTAACCCATTCAGCACAATCAATTCAAAAAATGCCACAACGCTGGAAGGACTGTCTCAATGGTCAGGGTGAAATAGATTTAAGTGCTGCTAAAAAGCTCTCAGATCATCAATATCTCTGGTCTAATAAAAATATTGCCTCACGTTTGACCGGCTTTTTTGCCTCAAAGGTGATGAGCAGTCGTATGAAACACTTATCTGCTAAGGATTTTTCAGCACCTTTTTCACATCCTGACTTTGCTGGCGATCTTTATCAACTTGATGAACCGGTATTAGATATTCAAAGTGTAATTGAAAGCATACGCCAACAATTTGAAGCATTTATTTTTCAATATCAGGTGACAGACATCCAACCATGGGTAGATGGATATAAAATAGAGACAAATACGCAAGATATTTCTATTAGGGCACAGAAGCTTATATTGACTGCGGGTTCTGGTAATGAAAAACTATTGAATAGTTTAAATTTTCAACAACCTCAAATGCAGCGTCGCCCATTATACATGCCTATTTTAAAAGCAAAATCATCCTATTTGCCGATGCTTTATGCTCACTGTCTGGGAGCGAGTGCCTTACCAAAAATGACCATTACTTCCTATCCTCTGGCTACTGATGAAATAGTATGGTATCTGGGTGGAGAAATTGCTGAAAAGGGTGTGAGCAGAAGTTTAGATGAACAAATTAAAGCAGCCAAACAAGAGTTGAAAAAACTCATGCCATGGATGGACTTTTCACACTGCCAATGGTCGGCTCTTGCCATTGATCGGGCCGAACCTAAAATGCTTGATGCGAGTCGTCCTATTGAGCCTGCAGTGTTTAAAGAAAATAATGTAATTACTGCATGGCCGGTCAAGCTGGCGATGACGCCGATTATGGTAGATAAGATTATTGCACATCTGGAAGCAATGTCAGATGAAAGTGATGATTCTAGAGAAAATACTATTGTGAATAATCTACCACCCGCTCAAACAACAAAAGTTCGAACAACCAGGCTTCCCTGGCAAAAGGTAGAACATTGGCTATGATGCAGCAACGAGAATTAGGTCAAACAGGTATTAAAGTGAGTCCTTTGGGATTGGGCACTGTAAAGTTTGGTCGTGATCAACAGGTGAAGTATCCCTGGTCTTTTAAAATTCCGGATGATAAAGCTGTACTTGAATTACTTGCTCTCAGTCAGGATTTGGGTATTAATTTGCTGGACACAGCACCGGCCTATGGTAATAGTGAAGAACGTCTGGGAAAGTTATTATGCAACCGTCAGGACTGGGTGATTGTTTCTAAGGTTGGGGAAGCATTTGAACAAGGACAATCTCAATTTGATTTTTCAGCAGAGACAACACGTCATACTATTGAAAATACTTTGAAAAATTTGAAAACAGATTATCTGGATGTGGTTCTGGTGCATTCTGATGGGGATGATAGAAATATTATTGAGCAGGAAGATGTATTACAGACCTTACAGCAATTAAAGCAGCAGGGTTTAATTCGTGCTATTGGTTTATCGACAAAAACGACTGATGGAGGCTTGTGGACTGTTGAACACACTGATGTGATTATGGCGACACGTAATACTGCTGATCATACTGATGATGCGGTGTTAGAACGTGCTCTTGAACTTAATAAAGGTGTGGTTATAAAAAAAGGCTTACAAAGTGGCCATGCTGATAGCAGAGCAGGCGGTGGCGGTATTGAAGATGCTCTGAAGTATGTATTTTCTCATCAGGCTGTGAATTGTCTCATAGCCGGTACTATTAACCCTGAACATCTTGTTCAGAATGCTCAAATAGTTGAGCAGATATTATCTGCAATGAAGCATTAGATTCATGTCACGTTTTCTTTATACCCTATTGTATTATTGTTTAACACCCTTATTATTTTTACGTTTATTAATTAAGCATCAAAAAAGTCGTCAGTATAAGGAACAGCGCCAGGATTTACGACTGGCTGAACGTTTAGCCTTTTTTGATAATAGAGAGCTTGATAATAAGGAGTTTACCAACAAAGGACAGGCCAATCCTATCTGGTTTCATACTGTTTCTGTGGGTGAATTTATCGCAACTTTACCATTGATTAAGCAAGTTATGCTGGAATACCCTCAATTTCCTCTGCTGATAACTTGTACAACAACAACAGGCTCCTCACAAATTATAAAAACGTTTGCTACAGAAATTAAACAGGGCAAAATTTTTCATGTTTACTTGCCCTATGATCTACCGGGATCTATGCGACGCTTTTTAAAAAAGACTCAGCCTCATCTTGCGATTATTATGGAAACAGAAATATGGCCGAATTTACTGCATGCCACTCAACAAATGAATATTCCCATCTGGCTACTCAATGCACGTATGTCAGCGCGTTCGGCTAAGGGTTATAAGCGTTTTAAAGGCCTGATAAAAACCACCTTGCAAGAATTTACCGGTATTGCAGCTCAGGATAAGCTGGATGCGGAGCGTTTAATACAGCTGGGTGCAAAAGCAGAATCTTTGACTATTACAGGTAGTATTAAGTTTGATATACAACTTGATTTAAAAGAACTAGAGGCAGGTCATGAATTGCGTCAGCAATTAAATTGGCAGGATAAAAAGGTTCTTATTGCTGCCAGTACACATCAGGGAGAGGATGAGATTCTGCTGAATGTTTTTCAGAATTTGAGGCAATACTATCCACAATTAGTCATGCTTATTGTACCTAGACATCCGGAACGTTTTCAGAGTGTTTATCAATTGTTAACGGCAAGTGATTATACTATTGCTAAGCGTTCTACCCCCGTTAGAAAAGGGGGAAGTGCTATTGATATACTTCTAGGGGATAGTATGGGTGAAATGATGCGTTATTTTTCCTGTGCTGATATGGTTTTTATGGGAGGGACAATGGTGCCTACAGGAGGACATAATATCCTGGAACCGGCAGCTATGGGTTTACCCATTGTTTATGGTCCGCATATGTTTAATTTTAATGCGATTAATGAATTATTTATACATTATCAGGCAGCATTGCAAGTGGCGGATGGAGCAGATCTGGAAAAAGCCTTGCATTTATTGTTGTCAGATGAAAAGCGTGCAGATGAAATGGCAGCCAAAGCTAAGCAGCTTATTGCTAAAAATGCCGGTGCTAAGGATAAAATACTGGCCTTGCTTAAACCTTACTTATCTTGACACCTCGGCGTTTGGCAATTGCAGCGCCCATTATTTTGAAGTCTTCTTTGCTGATTTTTTCCTTTGCATAAGGGAATATGACTTTATTTTCTATATCTGCATGTTCATGCATACTACTTTCAAACTCCTCTGCCAGTGATTCCAGTTGTTTGAAGTCTTTACTTTGAGTTTCTAATAATAGATTTATTTTTTCCCATAATGCATCTGACTCTACATGCTCTTTAATCATTTGGTTAATAAGACTGATAACTTCTGTGCTTTCTTCGTTTTGAACAAAATCCTTGTTAATATTAAGAGTAATAAGCGCAGGGAATAGATGTTGTTCTTCATCCAGATGATGTTCAGGCCCAGCAACATTAAAATAACGGCTAATATTCTGTGCAGTATTGATCAACTCATCAGACCAGCCATCCTGATGAAGTTTTTTGCTCAATTTATATAATGTAGAAGAGAAATTAATAATTTTTTCATGGCAGCTATCTAATAAAGAAAGGGGATCTTCAAAAGATGCGCCATGATTTTTATTCTGCGGAGTTTGTGTCAGTAATTGCTTAATTGTGATCATTATTAGAGCTCAATACCTTACAACATTATAAACTGAAACTTTCTGTTATTATACTATTTTCCAGCGGTGGAATATGAGTTTCAAACAATTCTTCATAAGAAAATTGATCAGCAGAAATTTTTGTAATGAGTGTGGCAGTCATAATTGGTGCCTGACCAATAACTGCAAATAAACGGCCATTAAGTTTTAGGCTTTGTTTAAAATTTTCAGCAAGTTGTGCTACTGAGCCAGTTAATATAATCACATCATACGCAGCTTCTTCAAGAACAGTCTGGGTGGCATCATCGATAACTAAATTGACGTTTTCAATCTCGGCTTGATGTAGCTTCTTCTCAGCGGACTGGCTTAACTCTGCATGTATTTCAATAGACACTACATTATCTGCAAGGTGAGCTAATAATGCTGTCATATAGCCGCTGCCCGTACCAATTTCTAATACAGTGTCAGTTTTTTGTACTTGAACAGCCTGCAATATTTTAGCTTCAATTTTTGGGGCCAGCATGGATTGTTTACAGTCTAATGGCAATTCACAGTCTGTAAAGGCAGATGCTCTTAATTTGTCAGCAACAAAGTCTTCTCTGGGAATGTTTTCTATGGCTTTTAAAGCAATAGGGTCAATGACATTCCATGGTTTAATCTGCTGTTCAATCATATTATGTCTGGCAGTTTCAAAATTCATTTCAGTCATATTTATAAGCCTTTACTTGATTCTAGTTGAATAAAGATTATAAAAGAATTTTGGCACAAAGGGTAGTGGATAAAAAGTAGATGATGATCAGTATCAAGTATTGAGAAGTTACTATATATTTAAGTAATATATTGTTTTTATAGTGATTTTTGTTAGAATGAAAAAAATTTATAATTAAAGTACTTATTTTGGGGAAACTTTATGTTATTTGAGTCGTTTGCTGATGCACAGTCAACGTTATTTCTAGCTATTTTCATGGTAGCATTTGTTTTAGGGGCAGTGGTCAATAAAACTAACTTTTGTACCATGGGTGCTGTTTCCGATATGGTGAATATGGGAGATTATAGTCGCTTCCGCTCCTGGTTATTAGCTATTGTTATTGCAATTAGCGGTGTACTTATCATGGAGTCTATGGGCTTGATCAATGCAGATACGACTTTTCCTCCTTATCGTACTTCACAATTAGTCTGGGCTGAAAATATTTTAGGCGGTTTTTTATTTGGTATTGGTATGACTCTGGCCAGTGGCTGCGGTAATAAAACTCTGGTTCGCATTGGCGCAGGAAATATTAAATCTATTTTCGTCTTTCTGATTATTGCAATTATTGCCTATTTTATGACCACTCCTTTCCCGGGCAGTGATCAGACTCTCTTCTCAATTTTATTTTATGATTGGATCCGACCACTGGCTGTTTCTCTGCAAACACAGCAGGATCTAGGTTCTCTTATCAATGCGGATAATCCCCTTGGCACTCGTCAGATTGTTGGCGGTTTTATTGTTATTTTATTGTTGACCTATATTCTGCGTGGCAAGGGCTTTCGTTGCAATACAGAACATTGGCTTGCCGGTATCGTTGTGGGCTGTGCAGTTTTGGCTGCCTGGTATCTCACTAGTGCGGTGATGGTTGATCTGGTGGATGAAGGAGAACAATATACTTTACTTCAGTATTATGAAAACTGGGATATGGTGAGTGAGTCAGAAGAAGGTAAACCGGCACTGGGAGCTTCTTTGTCAGCACAATCATTTACTTTTATTAATCCTATTGGACAGACCCTGGGTTATACGGTTTCAGGTTTTCAAATGGCTTTACTGACCATTGGTATTATTTCTGTTTTTGGTGTCATTTTAGGTTCATTCTTCTGGGCTTTAGTGAGTAAGAGTTTTCGTATTGAGTGGTTTTTTAATGTTAAAGATTTTATTACTCATATGATTGGTGCAATATTAATGGGCTTTGGTGGTGTTTTGGCGATGGGATGTACAATTGGTCAGGGCATTACAGGCTTTTCAACTCTGGCTCTGGGATCAATACTGGCCTTTGTTGCTATTATTTTTGGTAGTGCTTTGACGATGAAAATTCAGTATTATCAAATGCTCTATGAAGAGGCTTCATTCTTTGCTGTTTTTGTAACGGCTCTGGTTGAGTTGAGGCTTTTGCCGGCGGGGATGAGAAAGCTGGAAGCACTATAGTTTGCGTTCGAAAACGTTAATTGACGCACTTCGGTGCTTGGATTGTAATTTAGGAGGACGCTCAAGCACATCCTTGTGTCGCTCAACCTCGGTATGACCACCATGGATGGTGGAAATGCAACTTGAGGCAGGATGCCGGTGTTGCCCATGCCTCGAAAAGCCTCCTAAATTACAATCCAAACACCGAATTGCTCTATGTCATTTTCTCTCTTGGTGTGGGAGTAGATCAAAAGAAATTGTTCGTTAAATCCAGCAATTACTTGCAAATATCTTTATCTATACATATACTTAGATGATATTCTTAAATTAATTACTTAAGTATGGCGGTATAAGTGTAAAATTATGCAGCAAGCACTCTCTAACACATCTTTATTGATTGAGCAGGAAAAATTACCCTCTCTGCCTCAATCTTTGCTTAAATTACTGGAACAAGTACGGGATCCTGATGCCAGTTTTATGCATATTGCGCAAACTATTCAAACTGATCCTGCCCTTACAAGTCGCTTTATGGCAGCTGCCAATACCGGGGAGAATTACCAACTAAGTAAAAATAAAGATTTTAATAGTATGGTGGTGTCTTTGGGCCTGAAAACGGTAAAAAGTATTGCCTGTACTTCTGCTGTGCAACAATTTTTCTCACAGTTTAATATTGATGAGAATGATGCCCTGGCTCAATTCTGGACCCGCTCTTTAAATACTGCTTTCCTTGCAAAATCTCTGGCACATCTGGTTAGTTATGAGAATGAAGATGAGGTTTATATTGCCGGCTTATTGCATAATATTGGTGAACTGGTTTGTCTGGTACATGATACAAAGGTTTATGGCCAACGCTCTAAAAAAATAATGGCCAGTAAAAAAGACTTAAGAGATAAAGAAGTACAGCTCAGTACGATGGAGAGCAATTTTGTTGGTGCCAGCATTCCTGAGATTGGTGCAGCAATTATTCAGGAATTTGATTCTGTACTTAGTGATGCTGTGCTTTATCAGAGAGAAGGCTCAGAGCAGCTTGTTGGTAGTTCACATCTAGTTAAACTTATTAATGCTGCACATAAGTTATCCTTATTACATAAAGAGAGTGATGCAGAAAGTATTGAGTATGTTTATAGTGAAGTCTCTGCTACTTTTGATCTGGGACAATCATTTTTAGAAGAAATACGCTTAAAAAGTTTCTCTCAGGTGTTGGCTAAAGCCAAACAAATGGGACTGACTATTCATGATGATCAGACTGTTAGTATTGATGAGTCAGTACAGCTTGATTTGGCTGATAATGTTCGAACCATTGCTTTATCAAACTCCATACAAAAAATTACTAGTCCACAATTTGACAATAACTCTGAACTGGAATTGGTTAAAAAAATTGTCCAGAACCTTAAAATTTTATTTGGTTTATCTCATTGTGTCTATTTAGCCTTTGATGAAGAATCAAAGCAGTTAAAAGTACAATATGGAGCCCATCTTGATGAACAACGCTTAGGTGAATTTCATATCCCTTTACAGGCAGTGAGTTCCCTGCCCATAAAATCTTTAGTGAAGCAGGTTCCTATGGCTTCGGAAATCATGGATTCTGGGACTATGTTACCTGAGAGGAAGGGTGAAGGTAGCCATCCATCGGTAGTGGATAGGCAGTTAGCTCGTTTATTAAAAATGGAAGAAATTCTTTGTATTCCTTTACTTGAAAGGATGGAAGATCCTCTTGATAGAACAGATAGTGATATTTATGGTGTGTTGGTAGTCGGCTTTAGTGCTTTACAAAAACAAAAAATCAAGCGTGAAAAAGGTCTATTATACGAATTTTCTCTGTCTTCTTCTGAAGTTATTACTCAGAACAGAAATACTGCAAAACAAATAAGTTCAGTTGTTGAAGAGGACAAAGCTTTACAATCGGTACAAATTCGTAAACTAGTGCATGAAGTAAATAATCCGTTAGGTGTTATACGAAATTATTTACAGGTTTTAGCACATAAATTAGAAGATACTACAGATGAAAAAATTCCCGGGCAATTAGATATTCTGATGCAGGAAGTGGAACGTGTGGGTAGTATTGTTTTAAGAATGCGAGAAACGCCGGAAAAAAGTAGTCATGACAACCATCAGGTCAATATTAATCAGTTAATTGAAAATATGGGGACTATTTTTAAAGAATCACTTTTTCTTAAAGCTGGAATTATAGCAAAACTCCAATTAGATAGTGCTATTCCAGTGATTGAATCCAATACAAATAGTCTTAAGCAAATTGTAACAAACCTCTTTAAAAATGCCTCTGAAGCGATGCCGGAAGGTGGTGAGATCGTTATCAGTACAAGAGATCAGGTTAACTTTAATGGTCAGCAATATATTGAGCTTAGCATTGCTGATAATGGCCCTGGTATCCCAACTGAAGTTTTAAATAATTTATTTAATCCGGTGAAGACTACAAAATCAGGAGAGCATTCTGGTTTAGGCTTGAGTATCATAAGAAACCTGGTTAATGATTTGGGTGGAATTATTAGTGGTAGTAATAGTTCAAATAAGGGTGGAGCTGTTTTTAATATTTTATTACCCAGAAAAACCATCTCTGAATAAGCTTTAAGTAGACATAATGATTTTATATAAAAAGATAAAGTAATGAAGAAAAATTTAATTAATATTGACAAAGATTATAGTGATACGATTTATGATCGAATAAATTCTTCAGGAAAAGATAGAGTGGCACCAACCATTTTAATTGTTGATGATGAAAAGTTAATGCGTGAAAGTGTTCAGGAATTGCTTTCAGCCTATGATTTTAATTGTGTGCTTGCTGAGGATGGTCAAAATGCATTTGAAATAATGGATGAAATGGTTGTTGATATTATTTTACTTGATTTAATTATGCCCAATGTTGATGGTTTTGAAGTCATGCAGGCTGTACATGAACGTTATCCGACTATAGATATTATTGTCGCCAGTGGTGAGGCAACTTTTGATAATGCTACTTTGGCAATGCGTTACGGTGTTAAAGACTTTCTCAATAAACCTTATAATCCGGCTAATTTAATTAAGGTCGTTAATAATCTATTAGAAAAACGTCAATTAAAGCGTGACTTAAGTGAAATGCAGAGTTGTATTCAAGCTTCTGAAAAGCGTTATAGTTTTTTTACGAATAACTCTCCTGATATGATTTATATGCTGGATAGAGATGGAGTTTTTGCTTTTGTTAATGATCGTGCAACAGAACTTTTAGGCTATTCGCAGGATGAATTTATCGGGCACCACTATGCTGAATTTATTCATCAGGATGATCTTGAAAAAGCAAATTTTGCATTTGGTGTCAGTGCCGCTAATATCGGTATTAAGCAAACTATTGATTTTAGAATGTTAGCTAAGCACCCAAGTGTGGATCCTTGTTATTTTGAGTCCCGTTCTATTTCTATTAAATTAGAGGCTGCCGAATTACCTGAAAAAGATTCAGGTGATGGTTTCGTAGGTATTTATGGTGTGGCAAGAGATATAACTGAGAAAAAACGTTTGGATGAAAAAATTAATTTCCACTTATACCATGATGCTCTGACTGAGTTGCCCAATAGAGTTTTATTCAGTGATAGAATTAATTTTGCTATTTCTCAGGCCAGTCGAAATAATAGTAAAATTGCTATTATGCTACTTGATATGGATCGCTTTAAAGTGATTAATGATTCATTAGGGCATATTGCAGGGGATAAACTCCTTCAGGAAATATCCAGACGTTTAACAAGCTGTATTTCTCAGGGGGATACTCTGGCCAGAGTAGGTGGTGATGAGTTTAACCTCATGCTTCCCGATATCAACTCTGAGAAAGAAGTGTTGGAACGAGTTAGTAATATAACTAATGCTCTTGAATCTGCTTTTATGATTGAAGGACATGAAGTTTATGTGACCTTCAGTATTGGAACGGCAATATATCCACAAGATGCTGATAGCGGAGAGTCTTTAATTAAGTATGCTGATATGGCTATGTACCATATTAAGGGTAAGGGTAAAAATGGTCATAATTTTTACTCTGATTTGAATGATACCTCTTTTCAGCACCATCTTTCTATGGAAAATGGTATAAGAACAGCTCTTCAGGAAGATCAATTTGAAGTTTATTTTCAACCTCAATATGATGTTAAGGTGGAAAAAATTAATGGTGTTGAAGCATTAATCCGATGGAATCATCCTGAAAAAGGTTTAATTACACCCAATGATTTTATTCCCTTAGCAGAAGAAACCGGTTTGATTAATGATATTGGTGAATGGATGTTAAATACATCTTGCCAGATTTTAGAACAATGGGTGAAAAGTAATCCTGCTTTATCTTCCATCAAACTAGCCGTTAATATGTCAGCTTCACAGATTGCTAAGGATTGTTTTGTTGATTTTGTTTTATCTACCCTGGATAAATATAATATTAAAGGTGAGCAACTTGAACTGGAAATTACTGAAAATGTTTTGGTTCAGGATATGGAGATGGTTGTTAGTAAGCTAAAACATCTGGCTGGTCACGGTATATGTTTTGCTGTAGATGATTTTGGTATGGGCTATTCCTCTTTAAGCTATTTACAAACTTTGCCACTTAATAATTTAAAAATTGATCGGGCATTTATTGCTACTATACAATCTCCTGGAGACAAAAATACTATTATTACAGCAATTGTCGCCATGGCTAAAGAGTTAGGCATGCATATTGTTGCTGAAGGTGTGGAGACACAAGTACAGTTGGATTATGTTAAATCTATTGGCTGCCCTACTGTGCAGGGATATTGGTATGGCAGGCCCATGCCGACATCTGAATTGGAAGCAATAGCAATAGAACAATTGGCTTAAGCAACAATAAATTAACCAAAACGACTATTGGTTTTTTAATAGATTAACAGTATGATCAGTCATTTATCCTGAGTGGGAATGATTATTATGTCTGAAGTGTTATCAGAGCAAGTAGTTTCTAAAAAGTTTAGCCCCGACGAGCGCTACCGTATTACAACTAAAGTGACTATTGTCGGTGCGATAGTTAACTTTATTCTCTCCATATTAAAAATTGTCATTGGTTATATTGGTCATTCTCATGCCTTAGTGGTTGATGGTATCCATTCTTTCTCCGATCTCCTTAGTGATGCTATGGTAGTTATTGCAGCCAAACACGGCAGTCAGTCTCCTGATGAAAATCACCCCTACGGACATGCTCGTATTGAAACTGCTTTTGCTGCTGTTTTAGGAGGTATTCTTATTACCGTGGGTGTCGGTATTGTTATTGATGCTTTAGACCGTATCTCCTCTGGTGAAGTTGCCACTCCAAGCTCCATAACACTTTGGGTGGCACTATTTTCAGTACTGTCTAAAGAGGGCTTATACCAATACACATTAATTTATGCCAAAAAGCTCGATTCAACCATTTTAAAAGCCAATGCCTGGCATCATCGCAGTGATGCAATTTCTTCTATTGTGGTGTTAATAGGAATTGGAGGAAGCATCTATGGTATTGCTAATCTGGATGCAGCAGCATCAGTTATTGTTTCAGTGATGATTTCAAAAATCGGTTGGGATATTGCCAAAGAAAGTATTGATCAATTAGTGGATAAAGGCCTGGATCCGGATAAGGTTGAGTCTATTAAAAACCGCATCAATGATATTCCAGGAGTTTTGCATATGCATATGCTGCGTACTCGACAAATGGGTTCGGAATCTTTATTGGATGTTCATATACAGGTTGCACCTCAATTGAGTGTATCAGAGGGACATCGAATCAGTGATGAAGTCAGTCATAAGCTGATTAATGAATTTTCTGATATTTCACAAGTGCTGGTTCATATTGATGCGGAAGATGATGAAAATAGTGCCAGTTGCTCACATTTACCCCTTAGAGATGAGATATTAAAAGATTTAAAATCTTTTTGTGGTCAGGTTGAAAATATGACCATTCATTATCTTGATGGTCAGGTCAGTATAGAAATAATCCTTTCATTGGCTGAACCCAACAATAATGATGAGCTGAAAAAGTGTCTTTCTAGTGCAGTGGAGAAATTTGATTATATTAAAAGCATAGACTTAATCTTTCAGTAATGTATTATAATGGTGCAAATATCTTTATATGCACCATTATGTTTCATGCAAGTTCTCGTAATTAGTAATAATAGTTTAGAAATATGGTTTAGAAGGCTATGTTTAAGGACTTTTGTCTCTCTATGAAGAAAAAAATACTATTGGTTTGATTTTTGCAATTGTAAAGAACAATTGTTACTTATCTATACATATTTTAAATATCAAATTGAATGAAAAGTAAAAAAAATAAAACTTATAATGAATCATTTCAGGCTGCGGATATATTCGATCATCTCGATACTGCAGTTGTCTTGCTAAATGATCAGCTGTCTGTACTTTGTCTGAATCCAGCTGCAGAAATATTGCTGGGAGTCAGTATAAAAAAAATTCATGAAAAACCCATCGAATTATTAATTCCCAATGATGATTTTATTATCAATTCGATTAAAGAAGTTCTGGCTACCAACCACCCCTTTACGCGCAGGGAAACATCACTGCAGCTTCATGAGCATAGTGTTATTGTGGATTTAACCGTTCAGTCTATTCAAACCAAAAATCTTGAAACACAAATATTACTGGAGTTTAACCAACTTGATAGACATATACGTATTTCTAAGGAAGAAAACCTGCTGGCTCAAAATGAAACCATTCGGGCACTGCTGCGTAGTATGGCACATGAAGTTAAAAATCCCTTAGGCGGCATCCGCGGTGCAGCTCAATTGCTGGAAAAAGAGTTAGATAAAATACCCGATAGCCCTGATCTGGGTGAGTACACGCAAGTGATTATAGGTGAAGTCGATCGACTTAAGAATCTGGTTAATCGAATGCTGGGTCCTAATGAACTACCCAATCAAACCATGGTTAATATACATTCTGTCACGGAGCGGGTGCGTAGTCTTCTTAAGACTGATAAGAGTCGCAATGTAGAAATTTTCTTTGATTATGATGTGAGTATTCCAGAAATAAAAATTGATCCTGAACATCTTATTCAAGCAGTTTTAAATATTGTTCGTAATGCAGCACAAGCACTTTCAGAACAAGAGTCTTCTCTAGAACAAGAGAATAAAATTATTATTAAAACACGTGTGTTAAGACATTTTAATATTGCTCATAAGCGTTATAAGTTAGTGGTAAAAATGGATATTATTGACAATGGTCCGGGGATTTCTGAGCAAATGCAGGAACGCATATTTATGCCTTTGATTACAGGAAGGGCTACTGGTACGGGGTTAGGCCTATCTATAGCCCAGTCTTTGATTAGCCAGAATAGTGGTATTATTGAGTGCCAAAGTAAGCCGGGAAAAACAGTATTTTCTATTTTGCTGCCTATTAGTCAGGAATTATAAAGCTACACAATCTACATATGAATAAATCTATAAGAGTACAAAAACACTATGTTAAAAGAAACTGTCTGGGTCATTGATGATGATCGTTCCATTCGCTGGGTGTTGGAAAAAGCATTTAAATCTACAGATATTCATGTGGAAACTTTTGAAAATGCAGAACTTGTTCTGAAGGCATTGAAAAATAGTCAGCCTGATACGATTGTGACTGATATTCGCATGCCGGGTATGGATGGTTTTAGCCTATTGGAAAAATTGCAGGATGATTATAAGCAGATTCCGGTGATTATTATGACAGCACATTCTGATCTGGATAGTGCGGTTTCAGCCTATGAAGGGGGGGCTTTTGAATACTTGCCAAAACCCTTTGATGTTGATGAAGCTGTTGAGTTAGTACAGCGTGCTCTTAACTTAAGAAAAGCAAAAAAATCTCGACCCGATGATAATATAAGCTCACAGGCCACGCCTGAAATTATTGGAGAGGCAGCCTCTATGCAAGAGGTTTTTCGTGCCATCGGTCGATTATCGCGTTCTAATATTACGGTATTAATCAATGGTCCATCAGGGACGGGTAAGGAATTGGTTGCCCAGGCATTACATCGTCATAGTCCTCGTTCGGAACAACCTTTTATCGCTTTGAATACGGCTGCAATCCCTAAGGACTTATTAGAGTCTGAATTGTTTGGCCATGAACGGGGTGCTTTTACCGGTGCTCAGACACAACGGTTGGGACGTTTTGAACAGGCTGATGGAGGCACATTATTTCTTGATGAAATTGGTGATATGCCGGCAGAATTGCAAACCCGTCTTCTTCGAGTATTGTCAGATGGTGAGTTTTATCGGGTAGGGGGGCGTGAGCCGGTTAAAGTAGATGTTCGAATTATTGCAGCAACGCATCAAAATCTGGAACAAAGAGTAGAAGAAGGTCTATTTCGTGAAGACTTATTTCATCGTCTTAATGTCATACGCATCCATATCCCTTCTTTAAGTGAACGGGAAGAGGATATACCCTTATTGGCCAAATATTTTTTAAATCGTGCAGCACAGGAGTTAAATGTAGAAAAGAAAACACTTGATAAGGAAAGTGAAATCTTTTTATCGCAACAAAATTGGCCGGGTAATGTACGTCAGTTAGAAAATGTCTGTAGATGGTTGACGGTAATGTCTCCAGCACAAATGGTGCATATTGAAGATATGCCGCCAGAGTTACAAAATAAGACTGAAAAAGGTATGGGTGATGCGCTGAATCCGAATCAATGGGAGAGTGCACTTAAATTATGGCTGAATAATCAATTATCTTCAGGTGAAGAAAATACTCTGGCAAATTTAGTGCCCGATATTGAACGCATTATGATTGATGTTGCATTAAAACATACCGGTGGGCGCAAACAGGATGCTGCCCAGCTATTAGGCTGGGGGCGTAATACTCTGACTAGAAAAATAAAAGAATTAGAAAATGAATAAGCTAGATTTATTGAGTCTTGTTGCTTGCAATCTCTGGTTCATTCAGTTTTAAAGTTTTATCACGTAATTGGGATAATAAGGCATCCATTCCCTGTTCTTTAATGATTTTCTTAAAGCTTGAACGATAGGATGTCACCAGACTGATTCCCTCTATAGAAATATCATAAATCTGCCATTGCCCGGCTTTATTATGATACATATCATAGTTGACATTAATGGGTTCAGCACCACCAGGTGGGTTGATCAAAGATCGAATGGTTGTATATTTACCTTTAATTTTTCCAGCAAAAGGTTTGAAGCTAATGAGACCTGGCTTTAATTCATACTTGGACAAATATTCAAGCAAGGCTTTAGAATAAAATTTAATCACTAATTCTTTAAAAACAACAACAAATTCTTGTTGTTGCTTAGGTGTTGACTTTTTCCAATTGCTGCCTAAAACCCAACGAGACATGAGTTTAAAGTTAATTTTTGAAATAAGATGTTCACGAATTAATGTGTGGGCAATTTCAGGATCTTTGCGAATATCATCAGACTTTTCGATAAAAAGTTGAAGCATTTCTGTAGACGTTTCTTCCAATATTCTCTGTGGTTCAGGTACGGTATTGGCAAAACTGAGTGATATGCAACAAAGGCTCAGCAGTATCGAGAAAAGAAAACTTTTTACAGATGGCATTATTATCGTTCCTAAAGTTATGTTTATTTTATTATAACCCTGTATTTTCTAATAAATAGAGCACATAAACAAGTTAAAAAAGGTATAATCAAGCATAATCTTATTTAATCTGAATAAAATATTGACTAATATCATGAAAAACATACTGAATAATGCTGCAAATAACCTGACTATCAAAAAACCTGAGTTATTATTACCCGCAGGTACGCTAAGAAATATGCGTTATGCTTTTGCCTATGGTGCAGATGCTGTTTATGCGGGTCAGCCGCGTTATAGTTTACGGGCAAGAAATAATGATTTTACCGTAGAAAATATTGAAATTGGTATTGCAGAAGCCCATGAGCAGGGCAAGAAGTTTTTTCTAGCCTCTAATGTAATCCCCCACAATTCTAAAATTAAAACCTATATGGAGGATATTGCACCGGTAATTGCTATGAATCCTGATGCTTTAATTATGGCGGATCCTGGACTGATAATGATGGTTAGGGAGCGTTGGCCGGAAGCTTGTATTCATCTTTCAGTACAAGCAAATACCGTGAATTATGCAGCAGTCAAATTCTGGCAATCTATGGGAATTGAAAGGGTGATTTTATCCCGTGAACTTTCTCTGGATGAAATTGAAGAAATTCGTCAGCAATGTCCTGATATTGAATTAGAAGTATTTGTACATGGTGCCTTATGTATTGCCTATTCCGGACGTTGTTTACTTTCCGGCTATTTTAACCACCGGGATCCAAACCAGGGCACTTGTACTAATGCCTGCCGATGGGAATATAAAGTGCATGATGCACAAGAAAATGTCACTGGTGATGTTGAAAAGATCACTCCGCAAAAAATTGACTTTGATCCCTTTGCTGCCATGAACTCCCCGGAAGCTTTTCCTGATGACAGCAAATTGCAGCGTCATCCTGATGCAGATAAGACCTATCTGATTGAAGAAGCAGAACGTCCGGGTGAATATATGCCTATTATTGAAGATGAAAATGGCACTTATATCATGAATTCCAGGGATTTAAGAGCATTGGAACATGTTGAGCGTTTGATGAATATCGGTATTGATTCTTTGAAAATCGAGGGTCGGACAAAATCCCACTATTATGCAGCAAGAACAGCACAGGTTTATCGCCAGGCAATTGACTCACTGAGTAGAGGAGAAGCCTTTAATAATGAACTTTATGCAGATTTAAATAGTCTCGCTAATCGTGGTTATACCGATGGTTTTTATGAGCGACATCACACCCACGAATATCAGAATTATCTGGACAATCATTCAACCAGCAAGAACCAACAATTTGTTGGTGAGGTCATTGAGTTTAATGAAATTGACAAGACTGCAGTCATTGATGTAAAAAATCGCTTTTCTGTAGGAGATACTCTGGAGCTTATTTTACCTGAGGGTAATCATTTATTTACACTAGAGTCTATTCAAAATAAAAAAGGTGAGTCAATGGAAGTAGCCCCGGGAAGTGGTCATATTGTCACTATCCCAATCCCATATCCAGTCAATAAAATGAGTTTGATCGCACGCAACTTTTAACATTTCGTAACGATGTCCACTGTGTTTTCCAGGTTTAAGTTTTGCTCAGTGCTTTTAGTTTGCTTTTGCTCTGGTCTGCATTAAAAGATAAATCCTGCGAATATAATTACGTGTTTCCCTGGGAGTATGGGCTGATACTTTATCCCAGTTTTTTACCGCATCAGGATGTTCATTCTTTTTTGCTCTGAGTTTTTTTCTTGCTTTTAATACTCGGTTAAATCCTGCATTATAACTGGCGAAAGTAAAATTCATTCGTTCATCTACAGGAATTTCTTTTTTCTTCCAACGTTTATATAGTTGACGATTATAATAAATGGCCGCAGCAATGTTCCAACGAGGTTCTTCGATATTGCCAAAGTGCCTTTGTTTGCTTTTAATTTCGGTATAGGTGGCAGGCATAATTTGCATAATTCCCTTGGCACCTACTTTACTCTTTGCTTTTGAATTTAAACCTGATTCGGCAATACCCTGAGCTTTAAATAAATGCCAGTCAACATTGGGTCCGAAATAGTGTTTCGAGTTTTTCTTAAAATGACGATCATATTTTTTTGTCCAGTATTTATGTTTAACATGTTTGTGTGAAGCAGCCACCGCCATGCAGCTAAAGCATAGTAAAACAAATAGCAGTATTAAGCGGAAAAACATTAATTTAAGCCCAGTCCAATGGTTAAACCCAGTGCGGTACCAATGCCAATAAACATGCCCATCAACATTAAGCCTACAGCAATATTACCCTTTGCTAATTGATCTGGAATACTGAAGCTGACAGTGTGACTAAATAAGCGACAACCAAACCACATAAAAAACAGAGTTAAAACACCGCCCATGCAGGCATATAAAACATTAAGAAACATAGGGTCAATACTATCTGTCATTATTTATTTCCTTAAAGTGAAAGTAAAAAAATACTATAGTTTTTCAAGTACCAGTATACCTTAAGCATAGATAATATTTTCATAAATACAAGCTACACTATACTTTTTTATTATTTAATCCTAGAAAATCCTTAAGGTGCAGTGTTCTTGGCTGTTGTAATAGATTTGAATATTTTCTAACAAAAGTTAGACTAATAAATTAATGGGGATTTCATTATTAAAAATGATTAAACGAGTTAAAATCAGTATCAATTCAGAGTAAATTTCAATTATAATTTGTACTTCTTATCTCATAACCAAAAATTAGCAGGACTAAATGTCTCAACGTATAGAGCAAATAAAAAAATGGCTTGAAAATAAACTTCTGGCTGAAATAAAAACTTTTGAGGTTGCATCAGCAGATGCCAGTTTCAGACGTTACTTTCGTGTTTTATTTAATAATAAAGTAATGGGACAGATAGCAGGGCAGTCTTTTATTATTATGGATGCACCACCTGAAAAAGAAAATATTGAACCCTTTATTGAGATTGCAAAAAGTCTAAAAAAAACGGGTGTTAATGTGCCTGAAATATATGCTGTCAATAAAACTCATGGCTTTATTTTAATGTCTGATTTGGGTTCAAAGGCTTATCTGTCATTATTAAATTCAGATATAAATACATCAGATTATCTTTATTCTGATGCAATGAATGCATTAGTAAATATACAAAAAGAATTTTCTGTAAAAAATCCTGATATACAACAAAAGCTGCCAGCCTATGATGAACATTTGTTAAAAACTGAAATGGACTTATTACCTGACTGGTATATCAAGGTACATTGTCAGCAAACTTTAACAGGCAAGGTCCAGTCTACCTTGGATCACGCAATGAAACTTTTAATTATTTCAGCTCAGGAGCAACCCCAGGTATTTGTACATCGTGATTATCACTCACGCAACTTGATGGTGTGTGATAAAGAGCAGGGAGGCAATCCGGGTATTATTGATTTTCAGGATGCTGTGATAGGTCCTATTACTTATGATCTGGTTTCCTTATTAAGAGATAGCTATATTGCCTGGCCTGATGAAAAAGTCTATGCATGGGTAGAACAATATCGTCAGATGCTATTAGCTTCTCAGCTATTAGATACAGATAATAAAGAGCAATTTATTCGCTGGTTTGACTGGATGGGTATTCAAAGACAATTAAAAGTGGTGGGTATTTTCTGTCGTTTAAATTATCGTGATGGTAAAAATAATTATCTTAATGATATTCCACAAACCCTGAATTATTTATTTAAAGTTTGTTCCCGCTATACTGAATTTAATGATTTATTGGAATTATTAAAACGCTTAGATAAGGAATCAAAAACCTAATGAAAGCAATAATACTTGCTGCAGGCAGGGGAGAGCGTATGCGCCCTCTTACAGATACTCTGCCCAAGCCCTTATTGAAAGTAGCAGGAAAGAGTTTAATTGAATACCATATTGAAGCTCTAGTCAAAGTTGGAGTTACCGAGTTAGTGATTAACCATGCCTGGCTTGGTGAAATGATTGAGGCACAATTAGGTGATGGTTCACGATATGGTGCAAAAATTATTTATAGTAAAGAAGATCAGGCTCTGGAAACTGCAGGTGGGATAATCAAGGCACTTGATTTACTTGGAGAAGAACCTTTTATTGTGGTAAACGGTGATATTTTTACTGATTATTCTTTTGTAAATCAAACTGATTTATCAGGTGATACAATGGCTCATTTAATTTTAGTGCCAAATCCAGAACATCATACACAGGGTGATTTTTATTGTCAGGATCATCTTCTTTCTGATCAGGGAGGCAGTAACAAAGGACAACGTTTTACATTCAGTGGTATTGCCTACTATAAGCCTGAATTTTTTAAAAATATAGCTGCTGGAAAACAAGCTCTAGCGCCATTACTACGCTCTGCCATGTCAAAACAACAGGTGAGTGGTGAAGTCTATGGTGGATTTTGGTGTGATATCGGGACGCCGGAACGATTAGCAGAGATAAATAAAAAAGGCCTGGTAGAGTAATCTATCAGGCCTTTTAGTCT
>JADFVK010000089.1 GCA_015222495.1 Pseudomonadota bacterium | reverse complement strand
TAACAGTCAAACTTTGACTTACTGATAAATGAGCCATCATATCCATACCTGAACAATGATCAAACGCCGAAGATATAGGCGTAACCAGCATCATTAGTATCAGTAAAATCGGAGTTTTCTGGTTTATCATTTATCTTAAAATAAGGAGTATGGTTTTTAGTTATTATTACAAGGACTTGAAGAATTAATAATAGTTCACTAACCAATTAAAGCAATGCCTTCCAAACAATGTCAATTGTTGGGTACATTAACCCATAAAATATTTGACTATAGTAAATTGGGTTTACATCTAAAAGAACATTTCATATTGGCTGTTGTCAGCCAATTGCGGATGGTCATTAAAATTTTAATGTGAAGGGGTAACTAATTCTTAATATCAAAAAAATGAAAACAATTCTTACCCGATCGTTTAGCAATATACATCGCTTGGTCAGCATTGTGTAATATTACATCTGGGTCAGTATCATCAGTGGGGAAAAAGCTTACACCAATACTGGCCGTGACAACACAAGTTTGTTCGTTAATAAGAATAGGTTGAGCAATGGCTTCATGCAATCGGTTTAGAGTAATAGTACATTCATTTTTACTATCCAGACCTGGTAAAAGCAAGGCAAACTCATCCCCTCCTAAACGTGCCACAGTATCACTTTCTCGTAGAATATTGCTTATTCGTCGCGTTATTTCGACTAAAACTTCATCACCGGCTTTATGCCCTAGCGTATCGTTAACGAGTTTAAAGCCATCAATATCAAGATAACAGATAGCAAGTATTTTATCTTCCCGTTTGGATAGGGCAACTGTATGTTTCAGGCGGTCAGCTAATAATACTCGATTGGGGATATCAGTCAGCAGATCATAATGAGCAATATGTACCAGTTCTTTCTCATGTTGTTTGAGGAGCAATTGATGCTGTATGCGTTGTAAGGTGGTATCTGGACTAATTGGTTTTCTAATGTAATCAACAGCACCCAGTTTTAAACCCAGGGTTTCAGATTCATATTCTGAGGCAGCAGTGATAAAAATAACTGGAATATCATGTGTTAGTGGGTCATCTTGTAATCGTTTGCAGATTTCATACCCATCCATGTTAGGCATAGTTATATCAAGTAAAATGAGATCCGGGTGAGGGAAATGCTGGGCAATATCCAGTGCTCTAAAACCATTTCCCGCAACTTTAACATGATAAAAGGGAGAAAGTAATGAAACCAATATTTCTTGATTAACTCGAATATCGTCGACTACTAAAATGGTTGGATACTTTCCTTGATCTTGAATAGCATCTTCATCACCTGTGTGTGGTTCTATAAGTTTGTTTAGAATGGACAGAGCCATTATGTAATCACTATTGCCGATATATTTGATCAGCAGCGAATAGTTGCTCTGATCATTGTTTGGTGATAATTGTTCAAGCTGTTCGAGTAAATCATCATTGATAAAATGATCGTTAATCAGCAGCATTCTTAACTTGCTCAATAAGGATTGCAGAGTCACTTCTTCATTAATTTGTTGATTTTCAGATAAGGGAGACAGTAGAGCATTTAAGTTATCTAAGGTACTGTCTATGGTTTTACGCCAGTTGTTCAGAGCGACTGTAAAATCATTATTGTTTTCTAATTCAGTTTTAAGACGAATACACGCTAAATGTACCTGTTTAGCGCCTAAGTTAGCCGCTGCCCCCATGAGTTCATGCAGCTTATTTTGTGCTTCATGTATGTTTTCACTTAAAATATTCTCTGAAATAACAGGGGTTTCATGAATCAGTTGTTGTCTAAATATACCTAATAGTCGTAAAAGATTATCTTGCTTCCCATTCAGTATTCCTTTGACTTTTTCAAATTCAAACCCAGGTAGTTTCTCGGTTAAATCATTCCAGTTTTCGTCACTTCTGGCAGGAATTACATTAACCGCAGTATTCGTATTTATCGATGGTTTAACCCAACGGGCTAAGATTTGAAAAAATTCATCCCATTCAATAGGTTTGCTAATATGATCATCCATACCACTGGCCAGGCAATGTTCTTTATCTTCAGGCAAAACATTTGCAGTCATAGCAATAATAGGCAAATTATCATGAAGTGGGTTGGCACGAATTATCTGGCTAGCTTGATAACCGTCCATGACAGGCATCAAGCAATCCATTAACACAATTGAGTATTCCTTGTTGCCGATCATAGAAATAGCCTCCTTGCCATTGTTTGCAATATCGACCTGAATACCTTTACTTATCGACATCTCTTGCACTAATTCCTGATTAATCAGATTATCATCCACCATCAGTAAAGAGATGTCATTAAAATCAGGTGAATTATCAGTGGCATTAATGGGGGGGTCTGTAGTTGCCAGAGTTTGAGGGTTTGTCTGCTTATCTAAAGTGGCGGTAAAGAAAAAACAGCTACCTACACCCAAATGACTGTCTACACCAAGGGTGCCACCC
>JADFVK010000088.1 GCA_015222495.1 Pseudomonadota bacterium | reverse complement strand
TGTCCAATGGGCTCACAAAAAGCTGTACCATTGACATGACGAATGGTCAGTAAGGTGATTTCATAATCAAAATCTACAAATCCTTCGACAATGACTTTGCCTTCCCCCGTGCGGCCGCCTTGTTGAGCATATTGCCAGGTTTTTTCTATATCTGCCTCAGAGTGTATCGTGCTTTGTCCTTTTCCAGAGGAGCTCATAATTGGTTTAACCACACAGGGAATACCAATGGCTTTAACGGCAGCGAGATATTCATCTTTAGTTTGTGCAAACTGAAAGGCTGAAGTTGAAATACCGAGTTCTTCAGCAGCAAGCCTTCTAATGCCTTCACGATTCATGGTTAAATTAGCAGCTCGAGCTGTAGGTATCACATTAAAGCCTTCCTGCTCTAATTCGACCAGAGTCCGGGTGGCAATCGCTTCAATTTCAGGTACGATGTAATGCGGTTGTTCCTGCTCAATTATTTTACGTAAAGCATTAGCATCGAGCATATTGATGATATGAGAACGATGTGCAACTTGCATGGCTGGAGCATCCTTATATCGATCCAGTACAATGACTTCTACACCAAAGCGTTGTAGTTCAATGACAACTTCTTTGGCTAGCTCGCCGCCGCCGCAGAATAAAACTTTAGTACTGGAAGGGGATAAGGGGGTACCAATTTTCATGCTAAGTCCTTGTTTAGATATATTTTGTAACTGTTTGAAAATAATAATAGATGTTAGGTTTTATTTATTTGTTTTGAGACTTTAGTTTAAGTTTATAAAGCCAGTCTAGAGCTTCTCTAGGTGATAAATTATCAGGATTAATAGCATCAATTGTGGCCATTAATTGTTGATATTTATCTAATGCGACTACATCACTTTCTTGTTGAAACTGTTTATTATTTATTGCTTTTGAATTGTTATCACTTTCAAATGAATGTAGTTTTTGTTTGGCCATTTGTATCACTTCTGTCGGCACACCAGCTAAAGCAGCAACTTGTATTCCATAACTTTGATTGGCAAAGCCTTCTTTAATCTGATGCATGAAAATAATTTTTTCACCATGTTCTACAGCATCAAGATGCACATTGACAATGATTTTAAATAAATCTGCCAGTTGAGTTAATTCAAAATAATGTGTAGCAAAAAGTGTAAAGGCCTGGCTATTACTGGCCAGGTAGTGAGCAGACGCATAAGCCAGTGACAGACCATCATAGGTACTGGTACCACGACCAATTTCATCCATTAGTACCAGACTTTGTGCTGTAGCATTATGTAATATATTTGCAGTTTCAGTCATTTCAACCATAAACGTAGAACGGCCGCCGGCAAGATCATCTGATGCACCAATACGCGTGAATATTCGATCAATAGGGCCAAATTCAGCAGACTCTGCAGGTACATAGCAGCCAATGTGAGCCATCAGGGTTAATAGTGCAGCCTGGCGCATATAAGTGGACTTACCCCCCATATTCGGGCCGGTAATTAACAGCATACGCCGTGACTGGTTGAGTTCAATATCATTAGCAACAAAGGGGACTTCCTGAATGCTCTCAACAACGGGATGACGACTCTGTTTTATTGACAGGCAGGGTTCTGCTGTTAATTGTGGTTTACACCATTGTAAATTAAAGGCTCGCTCAGAAAAATTATTTAATACATCCAGTTCAGAAAGTGCTTCGGCACTGATTTGTAAGGCTCGTAAATGAGGAAATAAATGGTCAAATAACTCCTCATAGAGTTTTTTCTCACGAGATAATGCCTTCTCATTAGCACTGAGAACCTTATCTTCAAACTCTTTTAATTCCGGAGTGATATAGCGCTCATTGGTTTTTAGTGTTTGTCTGCGCTGATAGTTATCAGGGACATTAGCTGACTGACTGCGGCTAACTTCGATAAAATATCCATGGACTCGATTATAATTGACCTTAAGTGTAGAAATACCGCTACGTTCTTTCTCTCTGCTTTCAAGATCAATAAGAAACTGATTGGCATTTTTTTGAATATTTCTTAGTTCATCTAATTTTTTATCATAACCCGGAGCAATCACTCCACCATCACGAATGAGCACCGGAGGATTTTCTATAATTGCAATATTTAATAATCCGTATTGTTCTGGAAATACAGAAATATTTTTTGCTAATTGTTTTAAATGCGGATCAGTAAATTGTATTAATTCAGCCTGAATCAGGGGATAAATACTAAGAGAGTTTTTTAGTCGTTCAAAATCTCTGGGACGAGCTGTTCTAATGGCAATACGACTAAGTACTCGCTCTATATCACCTATTTGTTTAAGCAGTTGGGCAAGTGTTTCATATTGATTATCAATGAGTAATTGCTCAATACTCTGGTAGCGTTGCTCAAGTTGTGCATGATCACGTAGGGGACGATTTAACCAACGACCCAATAGACGACTACCCATGGCGGTTGAAGTTTGATCAAGCACCGACATCAGCGTATGTTCTTTATTGCCGCTAAGGGAAAAATCAATTTCAAGGTTACGACGACTGATCGTATCTAAAATGACGGCTGAATCATGTTGCTCAGCCTTTAGGCAATGGATATGAGGTAGGGCAGTGCGTTGTGTATCCTGTACATATTGTAATAAACCACCAGCGGCACTAATAGATGTATGAAAATCTTCACAACCAAAGCCTTGTAAGTCCTGAGTGGCAAATTGCTGATTGAGATTTTTTCGAGCAGATTGTTCATCAAACCACCATTCAGGTAATTCAGAAAATGTTGTTTTCTTGCCGAGCTGTTGTTTTAATATACTTTTAAAAGGACTACTGTCTTCTAATAATAATTCAGAAGGTTTATGTCGTTCTATTTCAGATTGTAAGGCTTCCAACGTATCTAGCTCAGACACAGAAAACCTGCCGCTGGTTAAATCAAGGATAGCTAAACCAAAAGTATTATTAATATGATGAAAAGAAGCCAGCAAGTTATCTTTCTTGTCATCGAGTAAACTATCTTCTGTAATAGTACCCGGGGTAATAATTCTGACTACTTTTCTTTCAACAGGTCCTTTTGAAGTGGCCGGATCACCGATTTGCTCGCAGATGGCTACAGATTGATTTAGTTTAACTAATTTGCTGAGATAATTATCAACAGCATGATAGGGTAGACCAGCCATAGGAATGGGCTCACCATTAGAACGCCCTCTGGCAGTTAATGATAAATCCAGTAATTGTGATGCAGTTTTTGCATCATCAAAGAACATTTCATAAAAATCCCCCATACGATAAAAAACCAGCATATTAGGAAACTCTGCTTTGATCTTTAAATATTGAACCATCATGGGAGTATGACTATTATTTTTGTCTGTTGATTTCATTAGGTTTTATGGCTTCTATATGGCTTGATATAAGGCTTTTACTGTTTATAATATTCTCTGTACGTATCTCTCAATTTCACTAAACACCCACAAATTTCAGAAATAAGTGTAGGTAAAAGTGTAGGTTGTTTGTAATATACACTAAATCGCTGTGATGAGTACTGGAAATACCCATCGCAACTACCATTAACGGCAATACGAATAAATGCACTAAAACCAAATAAGACATTGGTTGATATTGGAGAAAATTCAGGGCTTCGAGTTATCTGTGGAACGAAGGGTATTAAAACATTCTTTTATCGTTATCGGTCGCCCATTAATAATAAACTTAAACAATTAACTCTTGGTATTTATGTTCATAGTGTTAAAGATGAAAATTTAGAACCTCCTTTAGGTAAAAAGAAATTAGGTTTAGCATCAGCTATGAAGATAGAAACTATTAACAGTAATGCAAAAAATTTAACTGATTACGATAAGATTGCATCAAGGATAACTGTGCTTCAGGCTGAAGTCAAAGAACGTATAAATATCAACACAGACAAGAAAAAACTTTGGTTGATAGATATTATTGAGCGTTCATTAAGTGAAGATAATTATAGTGCCAATGATGCCATTCTAGCGATTGCCGAACTGAATAAAATGGATGGTGATTACACACCCATCAAGAATGGGGTGTTACAATAAATAGTAAGAGTGTTACAGCAGAACATGCAACAAAAGCTTGAACTTATGCTTTTGGTTTCCGATCTTTACTAAGTTTACCCTTAATAAGATTTGTATATTTATCCCAAAGTGATGGATTGATGTCACATTCAAATTCTTCAGGATCAAGTTTTTTTAAATGATGGCGTAATAAATCCATTTTTAATTTAGTTCGAAGCTCATACTTTTCATTATCATCTAAATCTAAGCCATCAGTGGCAGCGTGACAAGTATCTTTTGAGATAATTCCTATTTCAGAAAACCGAAGTTTTTGCGTGTTTATTTCTAATATTTTCATTACGAATATTTTAGAAATTTTATAACAAACAATGATTATAGCGCCAACTAATAATACAAAAGGCAGCCTGGTTAAAATTACATCCATTGCGTCAATATTTGGATTGCTTGTAAGTATTTTTGTTAATTCAACAGAGCCGTTAAATAAATACAAAGCAACAACTACGCTAACACAGGGGGATTATCTCAAGAATACTTGTATCATAACTCGCTTACTAGTTTAGAAGTGTGCTTGAATCTGGGCTCACCTCAGTTTTAAGGTGAGTAGAGAGTGTTATTTTAAATGATGCCCTTTTTTATATTTGTAGCAATTGAATGATTTTTTTATTATTGCAGCTATACTTAAATTATACAGGGTG
>JADFVK010000087.1 GCA_015222495.1 Pseudomonadota bacterium | reverse complement strand
GCCATCCCTATCTGCCTTGTGGTTTGTTTTTCCTGTCAAATCTCAGGATTATCCATAGGTAAATACAGGCATTGATGAGAAGCAGCAGCACACCCAGTATGAACTGCATATCCTGTTCCAGTGCAGCAGGATAGATCACCGGTAAAATATAGTGTTGGATAAAACCACCCGTATAGCCCTGCTGTTCTCCCAACCTGCGCAACGCCTGCTCCAAAGGTGTCAGTGGACAGCTCCATCCTTGAAATTCCAGCAGTGTCGCCCATAGAAGTGCCGGAAGGTGCACGAAAACCAACCAGCTCCACTTTAACAGTAGAAATCCACCCAGCAGCACAAAGCAGATAAATGCCAGATGGACAAGAACCAGAAAATCTGCCCCCACCTTGAACAACATCTTAATCAGAACCTCGCATCAATATAAAGTTTTCAAGGTTGTGTTCATAGCCTGGCTGACTTTGTAAAAATCCACTATTGTGACTTCCTTGTAATTGCATCAATTTTTTGGGACTGTTGGCTGCCAGAAAAACTTTTTTACCCAGCGTATAGGGAATGATTTCATCATCCGGACTATGCATAACCAGCAAAGGGCAATGTACCTGTTTAATCATTGATATAAGGTCAAATTTAAAACGCAAAAATATTACATGTGATAATCCCGGCAGTGATGATTTTGCCATATCTCTTGCTGAACTAAAAACAGATTCAAGAATCAATGCACCTGGCTTCACATCCATTGCTAGATTTGCAGCAACAGCACCACCCAGAGACCTGCCGAAGATAATAATATTTTCCCGCTGCTGGCCTCTTGCTGATAAAAGATAATGCCAGGCGCTATGAGCATCGTCATAAATGCCGGTTTCACTGGGTTTACCTTCACTTCTGCCATAGCCTCGATAGTCAGGAATAAACACATTAAATCCGAGGCGATGGAAAATTTTAATGGAATCACCACGGTGAGAAATATTACCTGCATTACCATGAAAAAAAAGCAGTGTTAACTTTGCATTAGGATGGGGAATATACCAGCCGTGCAACTGGGTATTATCTGCTGTGTGGAGAAACACATCCTCATATTTCAAGCCCCAGTTCGCAGGTGTTTCATTTATACTTCGAGTTGGAAAAAAAACCATATGGGGCTGATAAAAGAACATGGCAATATTCAGTACAAGCAAAAAAACCAGAATATTAACTACGACTTCAGGCATCTTGTTTTTCCATCTTATGGTTCTTACAGTTGTCATTTTTTAACTATACTACGTCGATAAGCCGGCAGGAAGAAAAATCAGCATTAATCCGGCACTCACTATTAATATCAAAAAACCTGAGAGTAATTCAATTTAAGTATTTTGGTATCTTTATTAATTTTCTCTTGAATATGATCTGAATTATTAAGGCGATTATAGTAATACTCCAGACAATAACTGCACCACTTGGTAAATCGATTAGCGAAGAAAATATTAACCCCAAACCATATCCCAAAATACCGACGGTATAGCCAATTATTAACGCTGGTTTGGCTTTATAATTATTACTGGCCAGAGCTGGAATAATAAGACTGGCAAAAACCAGATAAACTCCAACCAATTGAACTGAGCTGGTTACGGCCATAGCAAAAATCAGATAAAACCCCATACCATTAAAGTATTGTCTGAACTTAAACCATGCCACTAAAATAGCTATTGTCATTAACGCAATTGGTATGATTTGATCCCAGGTAACCCAAAGGATCTGACCTACTAACAACTCTTTAAGATGCTCGCCCCCCTGAGGATTATTTGCCAATAATAAAATGCTGGCTGTTGCTGACAAAATAAATATCACGCCTATCAGTGCTTCTTGAATTGAGCCCCAAAATTTTTCCATCAAACTTAATATCCAGGCACCAATCAAGGCACTGGTTAAAGCCGCCAATTGTACTTCCCATCCATGGGCCTGCCAACCCAGTTGGTTGGCTAGAATAACACCCAGTCCCGCAATCTGAGCGATGGCGAGATCAATGAAAATAATGCCGCGTTTAAGCACCTCTTGTCCTAATGGCACATGAGTTGCCACGACTAGCAGGCCAGCTATAAAAGCTGGCCCAAGGATACTTAAAGTCATTCCGTCAATGTTCATTATTTACTAACCAGGAGCTGACTTAAAATCCTCTCATACCACTGAAATAAAGTCTCGTCACTGCTTACACTGAAGGGTAATGCAACGACAGGAATATGGGTCTTATCTGCCAGCCAGCGAACAGCTTTATCATTTTGATAGGTTGCATAAAGGATTATGTCCGCCTGATTCTGCTGCAATTCAGCAAGAATCTGTGTCAAATGTGCACTGCTAGGTGCAATCCCGGGTTTTGGCTCTAATGTTGCGACTCGTTCTAATTTTAACCAGTCTTCAAGATAGACCCAGCTATTGTGATTAACAACAATTTTTTTGCCCCGTAATGATTGACTTTGTTGTTCCCAATTGGTAATCGCCCTGGACCATGTATTCCTAAAACTGCTCCAATTTTTTTGATAATCGTTCTGATTATCAGGATCAATTAGACTTAGAGTCTTAGTCAGTGCTTCAGCAATAAGCATGATTCTGTGCGGATCAAGATGAATATGCGGATTACCATCGGCATGAACATCGCCAAGGCTACGATCCAATAATTTAGGCTTTTCCAGTAAAGTCACATGATCTGCACTCATAAAATGCCCTGGTTGACCCATCAGAATTTTTCCATTACCGGATTTTCTTAACAGTAGCGGCAACCAGCCCGCTTCTAATTCTGCTCCAGTACAAATCAGAAGATCGGCACGGCGAGTTTTCGCGATTAAACTGGGTCGAGCTTGTATGTGGTGCGGATCCTGTAATGCTGTTGTTGCACTAAAAACGCTTACCTTGTCGCCACCTAAAATCTGCACCAGTGATGCCCATTCGGGTTCACAGGCAAAAACATTAATTACTGAGTGACTATTGTTTGCCCAGAGAGAAAAAGCTAACATTATAAATAGGTGTTTTTTTATTGGATTAAACATTCTTTAATTCTCCTAGAACTGGTGAGCGCCATGACTACCCAGACTAAGAGTATATTGTAAAAAAACCTGGTTATCAGCATCTTCATAGGAATCATCCCGGTTATATTGTAATCTTATTCGACTATATTCACTGGGCAGCCATTCCAGCATCGCACTATAACGTTCTGGTGTATGTCCTTCGTCATCAAGTCCTGCTTCAGCCAGTACATCTTCATCCGAACCTTTATTATTACTACTGAGTCGATCATAACGAATACCTGTTCGCCAATGAGGCTTAAATTGATAGATAGCCTGAGCATACCAGCCATCCTTTTGACCATCGTAAGTTGAAAATTCTTCCGGTGGGCCACTATTGAGCATCGTAATGCTTCCATCTTCACGAAGGTCAAAATATTCGAACTGGAGTTTAAAATTTTGACTGGTTGGATTGCCATTGGGAGCCCATTTGTAAACCAGATCCAAAGAACTGATCTTGCTATCCCCTGAATATGATGAGGTTTCTGCTGCCGCTCCTTCATGGCTGTGGCCACCACTAGTACGGTCATCGACATCATTTTCTCGCCAGTGATTGAGTCCAAGTTGCCAACTATGTTCTATACCAATATCACCTCCAATATTTGCAAAAACGGTCCAGGCACCCACACCGTCATGACTACCTCCTCCTGGAAAACGATCACCACGAAATAATTCAGTACCAATTTGCATAAATGTATCGGTTGGTGCCACATAGGTTACTTGTAATCCATCATCGCGAAGTTGATCACCAAACAACCCCCGATAAATTAAAGGTGCGTCGGCAAAATCCCAAAGATGTTCATGCTGTTCATTCAGATAACCAATAGCAGAATAAAAACGTCCGGCTTTTAATGTTAGTCCATGTCCTAGTCCCAGAGTTTGAATATAAGCCTCTTCCAAATCGGTTTCAGTTTCACCTTCATGGTCATGGATTGCCAATGTTGCTTTACCATAAAATTTATCATCTGCATTTGCACTGATAGTCAATTCAGTATGTCCAATTGAAAAACCTTCTTCTCCCAACCCCGCTTCATTTCCAAGAGCGAAACCAGGTAATTTATAGGCGTCTGAATCATTATTAAAATCTGCATATCGACCGTCCAGTATAAGACTGATCTCAGGATTAAAATTACGTTGTCCTGTTCTTGAAGTAGTTTTTGTTTTTTCGACTTTCTCAGCGACATGTTCTACTTTTTGCTGTGCTAACTGTGCCTTTTCTTCTGATTGTTTCAATCTGTTTTCCAACGCATTAATTCGTTGTTCATAGTCTTTTTTTAATGCTTCAACCTGCTTCCTGAGGGCTTCAATGTCACTATCTGCCCACACAGGATTAATGCTTGAAATGGCTGCTATTGCTGCAGTCACGAAAAATATTTTATGCATGAATAATTCTTCCGTAATTAAGAAAAATGGTTACAAAAATACAATATTTGTAACGGTGTAATTATTTGTAAAGGATTACGAAAAGAAAGGAGGGGCTCGAGCGTGATAAACGCTCAGTGAAACAGATAATTCAGAAATGATGAAACAAATATCTGGAGCATCATTTTTTATGACAGGCAAATCAATATTGTTAATAACAAGAGTACTATCCGTTTGCTCTGCAGCAACAAAAGCCTCACAAGACTCATGGGAGTTATGAAAAGGATGTTCTTCTGCATGAACAAGCACACCCAATTGCCCAATAAGTAAGAGAATACTTATCAAAGAAGTATATATTAGATTGTTTTTATGATGCTTCATTGGTAATTGTTATGCACTTTAACCGAATTTACTCAGATAATTACTGTCTCTTTTGAATTTCATTTTACATGATAACAACTTTCATTATTATTACAATACTGACTGGTTAAATGAGTATCTAGCTCAATTTATATATTTTACTCAGATAATTTATCATAAAATTAATTCCACTTGTCATTAATTTATTTAAAATGGACGAATTTTTCCCATTTAGATAATTGGCCTCAATTGCTGCTATTGTCGATTACTTACGATATAAAGTCCCCATCGTTAAATTAATACACGCACTAATCTCAGAGATAAAAAAGACATCCAGGCTAATTTTTTAATTATTGGGAATTACCGTGTACTGGTCAAGTCCAACCGGATACTTTTTTTCAAATAACACAAAGTCTTAGATTTCTCTTATATTTTCGATTTAAGATTGAAAAACTTAATATCTTCCAGTATTTTGATGAGTATATATTCTTCTTTTTTTTCTTTTGCTCTTTCGCCCATAGTGAGGCACAATTACGGATTATGATCATCATTGCTGAATGTCTCCTAATGTTGTTTTTCTGTCATATAAATCGCTGGGATAAGTTAGAATAGGAAACAAGTTTCAACTCTAACTAAAAGCACGCATTTCTGTGAAGAACCCATTTTTTAATTTACAAAAAAGTAAAGAATAAACATGAATAAACATACAAAAATGGCAATTTTTATAGCACCTTTTTTAATAGTAGGGGGTTATATTGCTGCAGATTATTATGCTGAGGAGAAAGCTAAGACAAAAACACTTTTTGAACTTAGTTTAAATGATCATTGTAATCTATTAAATAATGCCTGTACACTCAGTAATAAACAACTCACACTCACTTTATCTCATCAAAATGATGTGACTAAAATTGAATCGAATCATCCACTTGAAGAAGTGACTCTATCCTTTGTTGACAAGAACAATAAAGAAATCAGTTATCAAATGAATGGGAAAAAGGATAAACAGCACTGGCAGGCCATTACTCAGGCATCCTCCTTATTACGACAAACATCCGAACTAAAAATACGACTTATAAGTGTTATTAATGGCGGCTATTACTATAGTGAATTTTATAGCAGGAGGGGTTAGCTTATGGAAATTGAACTACAGGAAATAGCTGATTTTGTTATCACAATTCCTCCTTTTGACCGTCTGCCGGCACAGATTATTGCACAGCTGATAAAAAAAATATCCATTCGCTATATTCGTCGTGGTGCGGATCTCGCCATAGAAGAAAATACCCAGAACCGACTCTACTTATTACGTAAAGGTGCCGTTTCTTTACTGTCCGAGAAAAATCAATTATTGGGCAAGCTTGGAGAAGGGGATATTTGCACTGCTTTTTGTCAGCTTCAGGAAATTGAGAAATTTACGATTCATGTTGAAGAAGATACGCTGGTTTATAGTATTTCCTGTCAGGCAATGAGTGTTATTTTAGATGGATATCCTGATGAATTAGCCTATTTTCAGAAAACATACAGCAAACATCTTAATCAAAGTATTGAAAGCCGGCAGGAAAAAGACAAGCTGGTTTCCACTTTAATGCAGACACCTATTGCAGATATTATGCATCATCCGGTTATTACCGCAGATGTTTCTATTAGTATCAGGGATGCTGCTATTGTTATGACGGAGAATAAT
>JADFVK010000011.1 GCA_015222495.1 Pseudomonadota bacterium | reverse complement strand
TCAATCAGGCTGATTATCAGTTAATCGACTGTCAGGTGACAAGTGAGCACTTACTTAGTCTGGGTGCAGAAGAAATTCCCAGAGTTCAATTTATTGAACTACTTCAAATGTACACAAAGACATTCATGCTGAACAAAAACTGGTTAGATTAATCACTTAGGTGGAAAGTCTATGCGATGCAAACTATAATTCAAATATCTCTTGAGTAACAAAAATTTGGCACAAATAATTTAAAGTTATTTTATGTTACTTAAAATAATTCGTGCCAATTTTTTTGGCTGTGGGCACTTCTAAGTAACAAAAATTTATCCACCATAATTTTATAGAAATATAACGTTACTATAAATGATGGTGGCTTTGTTATGTTGGCTGAAGGCTCCCGAGTAACAAATTTAAGGCCAAATCTACAATATGCGATCAGAGCTTTTACAAAAACCGATTAATTTATACCTTTCTACTGAGCATGATTGTAGTTACCTAGCTAATCGCCAGGCTAATAGCTTATTTGTTGATCCACAAATGAAAATGAGTGCTGATATCTACTCAGAATTAATTCAGCAGGGCTTTCGCCGCAGCGGCAGTCATGTTTATACTCCCTATTGTAAAAAATGTCATGATTGTATTCCTGTACGTCTGGACGTACAAAAGTTTAGTCTTACACGTTCTCAAAAACGCTGTCGCAATAAAAATCAGCAAATTACTATCAGCGCAATAAATTTAACGGAACAGTCTAAAGAGAATCTGCAGCAACAATATGATTTATATCATCACTATGTTAAATCCAGACATCTGGATGGTGGGATGGATGATCCTGATATAGATAGCTATCTCGACTTTCTAAGCTCAGATTGGAGTAGTACCAGTTTTTTTGAATTTAGAGAACAGGATCGTCTCATTGCGATTGCTGTTACAGATATTGTGACCGAGGGTTTATCTGCAGTTTATACATTTTTTGATACAACTGCTGAATTTCATCAACGCAGCCTGGGAATTTATGCTGTTTTATGGCAGGCACAGGAAGCCAGGCAACAGGGTTTAAAATGGCTGTATCTGGGATATTGGATCCAGGGCTGTCAAAAAATGAGTTACAAAGATAACTATCAGCCCTTAGAATATTTTTATAATCATCAGTGGCATTCCAATCCACCCCATTAACCGGAAAATATATGTATAACAAATTAATACAATTCATTGGAATCCAGTCTGATAATACGCAGCATAAAGAAAAAATAATTTCTGCTATTGGTGGCTTTATCAGTATCTTTTTTATCCTCTTTATTACTTCCTCCATAGTAGGAATGGAAAGTGCCGGACTTATAGTTGCATCAATGGGTGCCTCAGCAGTACTTTTATTTGCTGTACCACATGGTCCATTATCACAGCCATGGCCTCTGGCAGGAGGGCACTTATTATCAGCGATTGTTGGTGTCAGCTGTTATGTATGGGTGCCTAATATACTACTGGCAGCATCACTGGCTGTAGGAAGCAGTATTGCTGTGATGTATTATTTTCGTTGTATCCATCCACCTGGTGGAGCCACTGCTTTATCTGCAGTCGTTGGTGGAGAGCAGGTTCACTCATTAGGTTATGAGTTCGTTTTAAGTCCAGTACTGTATAATGTTTTAGTTATTTTACTGCTTGCATTTATATTTAATTATTTTTTTCCATGGAGGCGTTATCCTGCAGCTTTGGCTAAACAGGAGAAACTTAAAAGTGAGTCTAAGGTTAAAAACCATACCATTGGAAGCATACCAAAAGCTGACTTAGAATATGCTCTAAAATCCATGCGCTCATTTACTGATATCAGTGCGACTGAGCTGGAACAAATTTATACAACAGCCAGTGAACATGAACTTAATACGCACTTATTAGCTGAAGATATTATATTAGGCCATTATTATCTACATGGAAAAAATAATGATAGTGGAGTAATAAAACGTGTAATTGATGAGTCCTGTGATGATAAGGATATGATTATCTATAAGATTATCACTGGTCCTGAACGCAAAGATACCCAGGCTACTACAAGGGAAGAATTTGCAAATTGGGCAAAACATGAGGTTATTTTTGAGAAGGATAAGTGGAGTATTAAATAAGTGGTAAAAAGTTTATATTCATTATTACTCACTTCACTATTTTTATCGGTAAATTGTTTTGCTGCTGATTGGCAAGCACAAATTGTTAATCAGTTTAATAGTGCTTCCATTATACTGCAGGCTCCTGATGGCCAAACTGTTTTTTCTCATGCCCCTAATAAGGCAATGGTTCCGGCATCTATTTTAAAAATTGCCACCGCCGATGCCGTTATCAGCACTTTGGGTAAAGGTTATCGTATCCCCACTAAATTTTATCTCACTGAAGATCACTATTTAGGCATCAAGGGTTCCGGAGATCCCACATTGGTTTCTGAATCATTGGCCTCTATTGCCATACAATTAAAAAAATATTTTAGTACACATCCACCCAAAGACTTGAAAGGCTTCTGGTTTGATACTAATTTTTTTGGATCACAGCTTAAAATACATGGACAGTCTCATAGTAATAATCCCTATGATTCTTCCATCGGAGCAATTGTTGCTAATTTTAATACTATTTATATTGAAAAATCACATGATGGAAAGATAGTCAGTGCAGAACCGCAAACCCCATTAACAGCCACAGCACAACAATTAGCAGAAAAATTGTCTCCAGGAAAACATCGTATAAATTTAGGGCAAAATGACAAGCTCACCTTACTTTATTTTGCAGAACTTCTACAAGTTTTTCTAAAAAAAGAGGGGATTAATATTCCTCTTCATATAGTCAATAAGAGCATACCCAAAACTTCAACACAGCTTTTCGTGCATCAGTCTCTACCTCTTTCTGAGATTATTAGAAAATTACTAGCTTTTTCTAATAATTTTATTGCAAATCAGCTCCTGCTGATCCTTGGATCCACACAAAAAGGCGGTCCTGCTAATTTAGATAAAGGCAGACAAGCTTTATCAGAATTTCTAACAGAAACTATTGGTATTGATAACTTTACTCTTGAGGAAGGCTCAGGTTTATCAAGAAAAAATCAATTTTCAGCCCGACAAATGCTAAATGTATTACTACACTTTAAACCTTATCAGGATTTATTAAAAACTGATCAGAAGGTATTCCAGGCAAAAACCGGAACATTAAGAGGAGTCTCCAGCTATGCCGGTTATATACTTTCACCTTCCGGAGATGATTATCCCTTCGTGATAATGCTGAAAAACCCGAAAAGAACAAGTGATAGAAAAAAAGTAGCTGATTTGTTATACAAAGGCATGCTGGAAACTCAGGACTCTCCAAATTAGAATAAGTTTTATGTAACTACTCACTCTAAATTAACAAAAGTCTTATGGTTGCTTGTTTTTAGTACTTAGAACTGTCTGAGCGTAGCGAGTTTTCTAAGTTCTAAAAATA
>JADFVK010000086.1 GCA_015222495.1 Pseudomonadota bacterium | reverse complement strand
CGGCGAAAACTAAGACAGCCATTACCACCACCGCCTGCAACCACCGTTATTTTAGCTTCATCTACAAATTTCATTTCTTCTTAACCTGTAAGCTGAATATTTAATGATAAATTAATATTCAGAAACAAAAAAGCCCCGCAACAGCGAGGCTCTTTTAACTGCGTCGCCCCAAAGATGGGCTTCACATAATCTTTAGTCTGTAACTACACTTATAAATGTGCGGTTATTAGGACCTTTAGTTTCAAATAAAACCGTACCATCTGCTTTAGCAAATAATGTGTGATCTTTACCTAAACCAACGTTACGTCCAGCGTGAACACGTGTTCCACGTTGACGAATAAGAATGTTTCCGCCTAGAACTGATTCACCACCGTAGCGTTTTACACCAAGGCGTTTCGATTCCGAATCACGTCCGTTTCTAGTACTACCACCCGCTTTCTTATGAGCCATCTTTGAATCCTCTAATATATATCAGAAATATTAAGCTTTAATGCTTGTGATTTCGATTTCTGTATAAGACTGACGGTGACCCATAGTCCTACGTGAATGCTTACGTCGACGGAACTTAACGATTTTAACTTTATCGCCACGACCATTTGCAACAACTGTAGCTGTTACTTTTGCGCCATCAAGGTAAGGTGCGCCGATTTTAATATCTTCGCCTTCACCAACTAATAGAACGTTCTCTAGTTCAACTTTTTCACCAGCATCAGCTGAAAGTTTCTCTACACGGAGCGTTTCGCCCTCTTTAACACGGTACTGTTTACCGCCTGTCGCGACAATAGCGTACATCGCTGTCTCCAAAAAATTAGTATTATTTGCTTCAACTCAGCAAAAGACCGGCAATTTTAGCGCCTTTGCTCGAATAGATCAAATCATTATTGAAATATTTGCGATAACTTTCTCTGCATGAGACAGTACGCATCTTTAAAAGCAACATTATAGGCAGATTTACCGACCGTGGATATTAATTCTATCTACTCTTTAATAGAAGATGACATGACCAGCGTTGATTCGATGATCCAATCTCGCTTGCAATCAGATGTCGTTCTTATCAATCAGCTTGGGCACTATATCATTAATAGTGGCGGCAAACGCTTGCGTCCCGCGCTTGCTGTTTTGTGTGCTCGCGCATGTGGATATGATGGTGACGAACATATTAACCTTGCGACTATTATTGAATTTATACATACCGCGACCTTACTTCATGATGATGTAGTTGATGCCTCGGAAATGCGCCGTGGTAAAGAAACAGCGAATACTGTCTGGGGAAATGAAGCGAGTGTATTGGTTGGAGACTTCTTATATACACGCTCTTTCGAGATGATGGTCGAAATGGGCTCTATGCGCTTGATGCAAATTCTTTCGCATACAACCAATGTGATTGCTGAAGGTGAAGTGTTACAACTTTTAAACTGTAATGATGCCAGTACGACAGAGGCAAGTTATCTCGAAGTCATCCATCATAAAACCGCGAAACTCTTTGAAGCTGCTGGGCGATTAGGCGCAGTTATTAATCAATCTAGCCCTGAAGTTGAACAGGCAATGGCTGATTATGCAATCCATCTTGGTAGTGCATTTCAATTAGTTGATGATTTGCTTGATTACAGCGAATCAAGTGAATCAATCGGTAAAAATATTGGTGATGATCTGGCGGAAGGCAAGCCAACACTGCCTTTAATATTTTCTATGGCTAATGGAACACAGCAACAAGCCGATACGGTGCGAGAAGCTATTGAGCAAGGTCAGCGTGATAAAATTGAAGAAATAATTACTATCATAAAAGAGACTGGGGCTATAGATTACACGGCGCGAGCGGCGCAAAAAGAAGTAGAGCAAGCAAAGGAGTCGTTATCAATTATTAATGATAGTCCTTATAAACAGGCACTACTTTCACTGGCTGATTTTGCAATTCAACGTAGTTATTAACCCCCTTTTTTATGTTAGAATAGTTAGTATACGGAATAATTTTAGCTGATTGGAGGTCCTCTAACTATTATGAGTCAAATAGATATTCTTTCTGCTAATATTTTAATCGTTGACGATCAAGTTCTTAACGTAAAACTATTAGAAAAAATCCTTCAACAAGCTGGCTATAACAACGTTTATTCCACCATCGATTCTCGTGAAGCGGTTCCCTTTTTCATCAAGCACAATATTGATATTTTACTACTTGATATTCGAATGCCTCACCTTGATGGCTTTGATGTAATGGAATTATTGGGTGAAGTTGTTAAAGATGATTATTTACCTATCCTAGTTTTAACAGCAGAACTAACATCTGAAACTCGAGCTAAATCATTAAGCAATGGCGCTAAAGACTTTCTAACTAAACCATTTAATCAACTCGAAGTGCTGCAACGCATCCATAATATTCTTGAAGTGCGCCTATTACACAAACAGCTCAAAAACTATAATAAAACACTTGAATCTGAAGTTAGAAAACGTACTGCAGATCTTGAAAAAAGCCGGTATGAAATTATAGACCGCCTCGGTAAGGCTGCAGAATATAAAGATAATGAAACTGGCAATCACATTCTAAGAATGAGCCAATATTCTCGCTTCTTAGCAAAAGCAGCAGGATTATCCGAAGAACAATGTGACCTTATCTTGCTGGCAGCACCTATGCATGACATTGGCAAAATTGGTATCCCAGATAGCGTTTTACTCAAACCAGGAAAACTTGATCCTGATGAGTGGAAAATAATGCAAACTCATGTCGAAATTGGTGGCGAGTTATTATCAGGAAATGATGAAATACCATTAATGCTAATGGCTAAAAATATTGCCTTATCTCATCATGAACGCTGGGATGGAAAAGGCTATCCGAATGGCCTTAGTGGTGAGGATATTCCACTTGAAGGTAGAATTTGTGCCATTAGTGACGTGTTTGATGCATTAACATCAGAACGTCCATATAAAGAAGCTTGGCCCGTAGAAAAAGCAATGGCACTAATCACAGAAGAAAGTGGTAGCCACTTCGATCCTAGTTTAGCATCACTTTTTGCAACCATTATTGATGATATACTTGCATATAAACAACTCCATCAAGACTCTTTGGAAGGCACTTTAACTGAATGAACAATTCGCCACTGACCATTTTAGTCGCAGAAGATGTTGTAGCAACTCAAAATTTACTTCGTCAGTTTTTAACTCGCTTTGGACACATAGTTTTAATTGCAGATAATGGCCAGCAAGCTGTTGAACTTTTTCAAGAGCATCAACCAGATATTATTCTTTGTGATGTCAATATGCCGGTTATGAATGGCTTAGAAGCCATTGAAAAAATTAGAACACTTTCTGATAGCAGTTGGGTACCTATTTTGATTCTAAGTGCATCAGATCAAGATAATGACATTGTAACAGGCCTAGAATCAGGAGCTGACGATTATCTGTCAAAGCCCATCAACCTAAAAGTACTTAATGCCAAGATTGGCGCAATGCAGCGTTTTGTTACGCTACAAAAAACTAATATTAAAAATAAGAAAGTCCTACAGAGCCTTCATGATGAGTTTGAACATGAACAATTATTAGCCAAAAATATTGCTGATAAAATGTTAGCTCGCGGCCAGCTTGATTACACTAATATTGAATATTGGTTGCAACCTAATCGATACTTCAGTGGCGATCTTATTGCCGCATCACAGCCGAATGAGAATAAAGTCTTCATTATGCTTGCAGATTCAACAGGACACGGACTTGGAGCAGCCTTACCCATATTAACGCTTTCTCGCACATTTCATGCGATGACGCAAAAACACTTTACTCTTTCAGAAATTGTTTCAGAAATAAACTCATCGCTTAAAGCGATTCTTACCGCCGATCGTTTTATTGCATGTAATATCTTTGAAATCGATTTAAAGCATAAATCTATTGAAGCATGGTGTGGCGGCATTCCAAATAGCTTATTACTCAATGAAGTCGGTGACACTGTTCATCAATTTAAATCAAAACACCTTGCTCTTGGTATTTTGCCTCCTAGCGTTTTTGATTCATCCACAGAAGTATGGAAATGGGAGCAAGCTGTCGAACTTATTGCTTTCAGTGATGGCGTAACAGAAGCCGAATCTCCTGAAGGCATTCCTTTTGGTGAAGATAAACTTTTTGATATTCTTAGTAATGCCACATCACCTAAATCGCGAATCTCAATGGTAAAAAAGGCTGTTTTATCTCACCTTAATGCAGAACAAGGTCAGGATGATATTTCATTAGTCTCTATTCATTGTGAATAAGAAATACTCATATCTCTAAGAGTTTAAATTTAGGCTCTTGGAATTTCTACCCAAAAAACAGAACCTTCACCTTCTTTACTCTTCACCCCTACCTTGCCACCCATTGCCTCAACAAATTGACGACAAATAACTAACCCCAGCCCTGTCCCCTCAATCTCATCACTCTGACCGACACGTTCAAATGGTGTGAATAATTTAGATAACTGTTCTTCAGATAGACCTATACCCGTATCTTTTATTGCAATTCGAACAAATTTATCATCAATAATTTTACATAAAATCTGAATTGAACCATTTAGACGGTTATATTTAACAGCATTCGAAAGTATATTTAACAAAACCTGATGAAAACGCTTCGTATCAATATGTATGTTTATTTCTGAGGGTATTAAATATGGTAATACCTCTATTTGGCTCTCTTTTGCAACAGGGGAAATTTGCTGAATGGCACTACTTATACAGTCTTCTAAGTTGCTATCTTCAAATTCAAAATCAATTTGGCCCGCTTCAATTTTTGAAATATCTAAAATTTCATTAACTAAACCTAGAAGGTGTGTACCTGCCTGCTGAATATATTCTAATTCTTCTTGTTGAGATGCAACTAACTGATGTTCCGCATCCTCTCTCAAAAGCTGTGAAAAACCAAGAATAGCATTCAGTGGCGTTCTAAATTCATGACTCATTTGAGATAAGAATACCGACTTCGCTTTATCAGCTTCTTCCGCACGCTTCCGCTGCTTCTCAGATTCCTCATGAAATTGTTTACTTTGAATAAGGTTCCGAACTCGAGCTATTAGCTCTTCTTCAATCAAAGGCTTAATAACATAATCACTCACCCCAAGATAAAACAGTTCAATTCGACGAGAAATATCATCAAAACCAGTAATTGCTAAAATGGGTATATCACCTTTCTCATTATCAAGTCGGCGAATACGATTGATCAAAGCCATTCCTGTCATACCGCCTTCAAGTACGATATCGGTTACCACTAAATCATATTCATTCTTATTATAAGATTCCCAAGCCTCTTCTGCTGTCGCAAATGCATCAACATCAAGCCCCCTACTTTGAAAGACAGCTGTGATCATTTTTTGCTGTGATAATGAATCTTCAATATATAAGACGCGTCCAGATATTGGGTTCTGCTGTAAGGTAAATCGGTGAATGTAATTAACTAATTGCTGAACATCCTTTTTATGAAATACTTCAGTTACACCAGATGATAATGCCTCGGTATAAACATCATTTGATTCTTCTGCTGTAAATAAAATAATTGGTGTATGCTTGTGCTCTTCTGTTCCTCGAATCATTTTCGCAAGCGAAATTCCGTCACCACCTTGCAAGTACAATGACACACAAATAAAATCAAATGGCTCTGACCTTAACCTTTCCAAACCTTGCTCTGTCGTGTCACAAATTATGGGCGTAATATCTGAATCTAGAAAAATATCTACCAATATCTTGTGAAATAGAGCCGAATTATCAATAATCAGAACATTCATAGTTAATACATTTATATATCTTAAAATGAGGAATACGCAATATATTACTCTATTCTTAAGGACTAATCATTAGGATTTTACTAATAATTACATATTCTTATAATTTAGTATTTTATAGTTTCCATCAACTCCGTTATCCTTACCCATATGGAAAATATATATCAATACCATTTATTCTTTTGTACTCATGAACGAGACGATGGTCGTGCTTATTGCCAACAACATAATGCTCGAGCATTAAGAAACTATGCCAAGCAACGCGTGCATGAACTCAAGCTGAAAAAAGTCCGCGTCAATAATGCAGGATGTTTAAATCGTTGTAATCTTGGTCCGATGCTAGTCATTTATCCAGAGGGCGTTTGGTATCAATATCAAACTAAGGAAGATATTGATGAAATTATTAAATCCCACCTTCAAAATGGGAAAATTGTAGAAAGGTT
>JADFVK010000085.1 GCA_015222495.1 Pseudomonadota bacterium | reverse complement strand
CTGTTTCCAATTGTCGGGGTATTTCTATTGGCACTTTATATTTCATCCATTCACTCTCCAGCAGAAATTATTGCCGCATCGCAACTCAGTGCAAGTATGGCAGGGACTGTATCACTTGCCTGGTATGAGCGTAGCCCATGGCTGGAGATTGTTATGGGGGTAAGAGCCATTGTACCACTGGTACTTTTTTTGTTTTTTGTCTATTACGTCATATTAAAAGCAAAGCTGCATAACAAAAGTGAAATAATTTATGGAATTTTTCTCACTATCATCGGCATGTGTATCTTTAACCTTGGACTCACCTATGGTCTTTCCATGCTAGGGGGAAGCCTGGGTAATCAGCTTCCCTCAGCCTTTATGGAAATTCCCGGCATGCAAGGCTCACCCGTTTATCAATATATTGTCGGTGTCATTCTGGCATTGTTGTTTGCCTGGGCATTGGGTTATGGTGCAACCATTGCAGAACCAGCACTCAATGCTCTGGGGGAGACAACAGAAAAACTGACTAATGGCGTGTTTAAAAAAAGTACCTTATTAAAATCTGTTTCTTTAGGAGTGGCTTTTGGTATTGCTGCCGGAGTCGCTAAACTAATGTTTAATTTACCACTGGTATGGATGCTGATACCTGCTTATTTGCTGGCTATAGTATTGACTTTTTTCTCAACAGAACAATTTGTTAATGTTGCCTGGGACAGTGCCGGTGTGACCACCGGCCCCATTACTGTACCATTGGTATTAGCTATGGGCTTAGGTATTGGTGGAGCAATGAATGCAGCTGAGGGTTTTGGTATTCTCTGTCTTGCCTCAATCGGACCTATTATTAGTGTCATGGCCACGGGACTTTGGGCTCAGTATCAGGATAAATTACAAACCTTAGAAAGCACACAAGTTAATTCATCATTTGAAGGACAGGAGGCACTGAGTATATGAGTGTAGAAAATATTGTTTATTTAACGGATGTCTCACAGATCACCTGTATTGTTCAGGAGGGTCGTGGTGATGTGATATTAGAGGCCGCTCGTAAGCTGGGCGTATCCCTTGGTGCAAGGATCTATCATGCAAAAGGCACTGGAGCACGTGAGCTATTTGGTCTTTGGGGTGTTGCGGTTGACACTGAAAAAGATGTGGTGAGTGTACTTGTTTCTGCTGAACAAAGAGATGTCGTTTTTGATGCACTTTATCTGGCAGCTGAACTGGATGCACCAGGTAAGGGCTTTATGTATATTACACAATTGGAAAAAGTAGCAACCTATTTACCGGAAAACTTTCTCAAGTCATCAGATGATAATAATGGATAATGGTCATGGCAAATATTAACCCTGAAGCTCAGAGTGAAAGTCGAGAAGCCGTTAAACTTATATCCTGCCTTGTAAACAGCGAAAAAGTTCAAAAAGAGCTGCTGCAAGCTCTGTATGATGAGCAGCAGATTACTCGTGCTAATAGCATTAACTGTCGTGGATATGCTTCTTTATTTGAAGCTAGGGCAAAAGCAGGTAGCCTGCCACAAGCTCACTTTTCATACTTGATTGAAGTACTTGTTTCACAATCTAAGGCTGATGCACTCTTTGATTTTATTTTTCACAAAGCCGGGCTTGATAAACCGGGGGCAGGTATTGTATTTATGGAAAAGTTGTTTGGTGCCAGCGACTTTTCTTTACCGGATGAAATACTGAAAGAAAAATGAGATATGGGTTATTTATCTGCTAATGGATCTTCACCAGCAGAATGCTCTCGCTTGTCTCTTCTTTCAATATCCATCAAATTATGTCTCACATGTTCCGCAAAGCCAATGCCTGCTTCTGAATAAAAATTATAAACGGCCGCTGCACCTGCCTCTTTTAATAAATCAATTTCATTATCATACATTGCAATAGCTGAAATCTGACCCTGGAAGTTTTTCTCTTTTAAACGTTTTATTGTGGTTAGATTTTTATTAAAATCAGGCAGGTTTAAAAAAGCCATGGAGACATGTTCCAAATTGATTTTTCCCCAGAAATCCTTATCCATCACATCGGCATAAACGACATTCAGTTTATTATCCTTGTGTTCTCTATAAATATTTCCGTCAAAATCAATACCTAATACTTTATCGGGATAGTGATAACTGAGATCGTCGTAAACCCCTGTCCCAATCCGTCCCATACCAAAAACTAAAATACTGGCATCAGCAATATCAATAGGCAATTCATCCTGCAACCTTTTCTCTTTTTGAAAACGCCTGAGTTTATATGAATATCTGGAGTAGAGCTCGTGTGCAAAAGAATTAAGAGGAGAGGCAATTACAAAGGTCATAGCCAGAGCAATGGCAATGGTCATTAACCACTCACTGCTCATCCAACCATTACTGACACCAATTGCGCCGACAATAAGTCCAAATTCTGAATAATTGGACAGGCTCAGGGAGGATAAAAAAGCAGTTCTGGAACGCATGGATGTTTTCACTAACAACCAGAAAAAAAGCAAGGATTTGCTAAACATCACAATTGACAAAATTGCTGCTAAAATTAAATTATCAATAGTCGGCTCACCTAACATTCCGATATTGACAAAAAAACCCACCAGAAAAAGATCTTTAAAATTATAGAGAGTTTTTGAAACTTCAGCTGACTTGCTATGCGGGGCTAATAAAATACCAAAAATTAAAGCACCTAAATCTGCTTTCATACCCACTAATTCAAATAATGCTGCTCCACCAATGGCAAGAATTAAACTATACAGGACTAATAATTCTCCATGGTCAACTTCATCCATAATCTTATACAATAAGGGACGAATAAAAGGTAAACCTACTAGTAATATGGCTAATACGGATGGAATTTTCCCTGTTGAAGCCGTTAGGAAAATCACCGCAAAAATATCCTGGACAATCAAAATACCAATAGCTATCTGGGCATATAAAGCCCCCATTTCATTTTTTCCTTCCAATACTTTTACTGCAAATACTGTACTCGAAAAACTCAAGGAAAAAGCAACCAATACGCCGGTCCACAAATCAATACCTGCAAAACTGGATAACCCCGTGAAGCTGAGAGCAAAGAATATCGCCGCATAAATAATCACGGTAGTGGCCATATGGGCTGAGGCAACCCCCCACACCTGCACACGTAATAAACTTTTTATATCGAGTTTTAGACCAATAGTGAATAGCATCAGGGTAACGCCTAAATCAGCAATTTCCTGCAGAGCATGATTACTATCATAGCCAAAGGCTTTAAGAATAAAACCAATACCTAAAAACCCTACCATTGGGGGCAGGCCAATTTTATAAGCAAATAACCCTAATAAAAAAGTAGCCAGAAGCCACTCTGTTTCTGGCAGAGAAATTGCTAATAAATTTAAATCCATGATTGTCTGCACCTGAGTTAATATTTATAGATTCATTATAGCTTAATTACTGGATTTTTATACAAAACCACTCTATTATTCTGTCATCATATATTAATTTAAAGGTTTTCTTTCTCATGCATCCCTTATTTATAAAAGCTATTGGTTTTACCCTTATCGTTATTCTCTTTTCATGGATGACTAGTCTACCTGCGGCAACTGCTATTGCAGAGGTTTCCAGTGAGGCTTCAATTGACTGGTTCGAATTGGGTATGGGCTTATTTGGTGGCCTGGCATTATTTCTTGCCGGACTGGACATGTTATCTAATGGTTTAAAGAAGGCTGCTGGTGAAACTTTAAAAATTTTACTTTCCAAACTTACCACCAATCGTTTTATGGGGGCTCTTACCGGTGCTATTGTGACCGGCATATTAAATTCTTCGTCTGTTACTACCGTTTTAGTGGTGAGTTTTATTACTGCTGGAGTCATGAGCCTCAGCCAATCAGTCGGCGTTATTATGGGTGCAAATATTGGTAGTACGGTCACTGCACAATTGCTGGCTTTTAATTTATCTGCCTATGCTTTACTACCTATTGCTATCGGTTTTTTTATGACCTTTGTCGCAAAACGTGAAAAAGTTAAATATTATGGCATGATGATCATGGGCCTGGGTCTGGTATTTTTTGGTATGGGCATGATGAGCGATGCAATGGGACCATTACGTGATTTTGAACCCTTTATTGAATTTTTAAAATCAATGGAAAACCCAATGATTGGTGTTCTGGCAGGTGCTATATTTACCGGCTTAGTACAATCTTCCGCCGCTACCGTTGGTATTGCCATTGCCATGGCCAGTGAAGGTTTGTTAAGTTTACCTGCAGGAATTGCTTTAGCAATGGGGGCTAATATCGGCACCTGTGTCACTGCCATGATGGCAGCATTAGGTAAGCCAGTGGAAGCTGTTAGAGCAACCATCGTACATGTTTTATTTAATGTAATCGGAGTCTTATTATGGATTATGTTTATTCCTCAATTGGCTGATTTTGCCATATCACTTTCGCCTGTAGCCGAAGGTGATAGCCTTGCTTCCGTAGTACCACGTCAAATTGCCAATGCCAATACTTTATTTAATGTAGTTAATACTATTATATTCATTGGTTTTACTGGCTGGTTTGCAAAAATTGCCACCCGTCTTGCTCCCACACCACCAGAAAACACCACGGTATTGATTGAACCCAAATATTTAATGGATGGTGTCATTGAAACGCCAAGTCTGGCTATAGGACAAGTTAGGTTGGAACTGTCTCGAATGGGTGAGATTATTCATCAGATGTTTAACGATATTCAACCTGCTATGATTGATAGAGATAGAAAAAAATTGGAAGAAATATTTGTCATGGATGATAAAGTTAATATTCTACAATCATCCACCCTGGAGTATCTCAGTAAATTAAGAAAAGAAGAGCTCACTGAACAAGAAAGTCATGATCATCAATCAATGATGATTACTACCATTAATTTACAAAATATTTCCAGTGTTATTCGTGATGACATATCAGAAATACTATTCTATTTTGTTAAAAAAGACTATCAACCCAGTGATACAACCAGAGAAATTTTTCTGGATTTCTATCATGATATTTGCCTGACACTTGAAGAAACAGCAAAAGCCATTGGCACAAATGATCATGTCATTGCAGAGCAAGTCATAAACCGTAGAACAGCAATTAAAGATTATGAAGAACAAATTCTTTCCAGAAAATCCAGTCACCTGGGCAAAGATGAAGAAGATTATTTAAAAATGGCACAACTAGAACTTTCACTAATGGAAAAAATGTTTAGAATTTATTCCCTGACAAGGCGTATATCTAAGAATATTTTAAGCTCATCTTAATTTAAGCTGAGAAAACAATCCCGGGTATGATCATTGACCATACCCACTGCCTGCATATAGGCATAGCAGATAGTTGGCCCCACAAACTTAAAGCCATGCTGCTTTAATGAATGACTCATCTGTTCTGACTCAGCAGTGGAAGTTGGAATTTCACTGCTATGATTCCAATGATTGATAATAGGTTCCCCCCCGACAAATTTCCAGATATAGTCTGAAAACGAGCCACATTCTTGTTGAATTAGCAGAAATTTACCTGCGTTATTGATTGCTGAATTAATTTTGAGTTTATTACGAATAATACCTGAGTCCTGCAGTAGTTGGTCTATTTTCTGCTGATCATAATTAGCCATCTTTTGTGCATTAAAAGCATCAAAAACCTGTTGATAATGTGCACGTTTTTTTAATATAGTAATCCAGCTCAAACCTGCCTGAGCACCTTCTAATATCAGCATTTCAAACAAGGACTGATCATTATAATCAGGCACGCCCCATTGTGTATCATGATAATGTTGATATAAGGGGTCTTCACTACACCAGGCACATCTTACTTTCATTATTATGCAATTCCTATTAAAGATTCTCGACTATCAGACGCTAAATACTTATCTGTATTTATACAGTGTTGGAAAAAAGGAGTATGAAATGGATATTTCAGGAGTTCAAACCGCTTCCATTGCGTCCAGTATTGGACAAAATGATGCTGTTGGCGTTGCTGTACTCAAAAAAGCCATGGATATTCAGGAACAGACTGCTACGCAATTGATTCAATCAATTCCAGAGCTACCAGATAACCTTGGCCAGAATATCGACGTCAAAGTATAAATCCTTTAGTAAACTGATAGTGGCCTGGCATTTGCCAAACCACTATCACTTCTTAGTGCTATTTTCTCTGTAAACGAATATCAATAGGCTGGTTAATATCCAGGTGTACATCTCTCTGTGGGAATGCAATATTAATTCCCGCCTCATTAAACCGTTCATTAATGGCCTCATTTAATTCACTAATCGTCTGTAAGCGAAAGTCCACATGGGCAATAAAACAACGTAGCTGCAGATCCAGAGTATTATCACCAAAGTTAAAAAAGACTATACGCGGCATGGGGTCATCTAATACCTTTTCATTTTGTCTGGCAATATCTAATAGTATTTCTTTTGCCTTAGGAATATCACTGCCATAAGCTACTCCTACGGGAACCTTCAAACGTGCCGTCGTATCAGATAATGACCAGTTGAGTAATTGCTCTGTAATAAATTCTTTATTGGGTACTAATAATTCTTTTCTATCCCGGGTTAAAATTGTGGTTGCACGGATCTGTATCCGAGTCACCACACCTTCGTTCTCCCCTACCGTCACATAATCCCCGACACGGATAGGACGCTCAAATAAGATAATAATACCACTGATAAAGTTGGCTACAATTTCCTGTAAACCAAAACCGATACCCACACTCAAAGCTGCAAATAACCACTGAAAACGTGCCCAGTCAGCCCCCATAATATTAAAGACACTAAAAAAACCTGTCCCTACAATGGCATAATTTATTAAGGTAGTAATAGTATATCGGTCACCCGAACTAATTTCTGTATTTTGTAATAATAAAATCTCAATAATAGCAGGCAGGCGTTTTGCAGCCATGATAGATACAGCAGCAATTAAAATTGCCAGGGCTAAATCACCTAAGGTAATAGGGAGTAGCTTTTCTACACCATCGACCACGCCCGAGTGATGCCATAAAGTAACTTGTTCGAAAAGACTAAGCGCAGGTAAAACATCAATCCAGATAGCACCTAAACCTACCATACCACTAATAAATAATAAGCTATTCAACAATTGAGTGGATTCTTCACTTAAGGAAACCAGATCAATTTCAGGTTCCTCATAATCAATAATTTGTTCTTTATTTTCTAAGTCATCATCTTCAATAGTTATTCGTTGACTTTCCTGAAAAGCTTTACGTTTTTCATAGGCCTGCTGTAAAGCATATTTTCTTTGTGTTAATAACAACCAACGTACAGAAGTCTGTTGAACTATCACCAATCCCCAAATAAACCACATTGAGAGCATTAAACTCACAGTCATTTGTCCCGCAGTATAAATATATCCCATTAAAGTCAAAACCATTAAACTAATCACACTGGCTAAACTCAGGAAAAACCATAATTTTTGATAAGAGGCAAAAAAGCTATCCGGATTGCGTTTTGCCAGAGCATGCAGATAGCCAGTTTCCGGTTTAAACAAGTGATAGAAAAAAATCAACAAGGTAAATAAAGTTAACAGCAGTGATAATCGTCCCAGACTACTACTCACTTCCAATTCAGTTCTGGTTGTCAAAATGGCAGAGATAAACAACATAGGTAAAAGTGTCCATATCAGACGTGACATTTCCTTTCGAATGCCAACAATTAAACTTTGTGGCCAGTTGAAGTGAACTTCTGCGATTCCTCCTGCAATACATAAATTTCGGAT
>JADFVK010000010.1 GCA_015222495.1 Pseudomonadota bacterium | reverse complement strand
TTATTAATAATGCATTTATCTAATTCTTCTTCTAAGCCAAACTCTTGTGCCATAGAAAAGAATGTACCGATGGATAAGGTATTACCCACGCCATCTTTAACAACCGTAAAGGCTTCCTCCATGATTTTAACGGGCTTATCTCCTGAATAATCATGGGCCTCAGAGGTTAATGTTATTTCTGGCATATTGTTATCGATAGCACTATTGATAGCTGATTTCCAATCCAGCTCACTCATGGAGCCGATTGTATCTTCTTTAATGAAATAAGCATTATTACCAATAGACTTTGCTTGTTCATATGCTTCTAGCATGGCAGGAGACAACTTATCAAAATCACTACTACGCTCAAACCTAACTACACCAATATGAACTAAGTCTTCAAAACCGGTTTGCTTACCTAACTCCGTTATATCTTTTTGTAGTGAATCAGCAAGTGAAACCATGCTAGCCTTATCAAAATTAGCACAAAGCAAAGCGAACTCTGAACCATATAAGCGATAAGAAATAGTGCCTGATTGTTCTGTTCTTTGTAATAATGCTGCAAAATCTACTAATAATTTGTTAACAACTTTATTACCTTTGTCTTTAGCAATAATAGACAGATCGTCAAACTTAACAAAAGCGGTGTAACCAGATTGCCCAGCTGCTAATGCTTGTTTTAGGTTGGTATTAAATGTAGTTTGATTTAATAGCTTGGTAAGCGGATCTCGTTTTAAACTTTCACTTAAGGCTTCCAGCTTGCTATTCAATCTGGCAATCATATTCCCGATCTTATCAGACATACTGTTCATTGATTGAGCAACATTTTTCACTTCAAGTGTCCACGGTAATTTCTTGATTACTGTGAAGTTTCCTGATGATATTTCATTAGCCTGCTTTTCAATGTCTTTTAAGGACTGTAGTGTGAATCGTAGTGCAACAATAAGTAATGCTAACGCGCCAAAGAAGATAAGTAATGAGATTTTTAGTGTTGTTTTAGCTTGCTCATAAAGCTTTAGATAACCATAGCCAGGGTTAGTCGTAACATACAAAGTACCACTAATATTCCAGCCAGAACTAATCTCAGAGACCGCTGTAGCTGGCTCCATCGGCATCATATTGATTAACCAATTGGGAACACCTTCCATTTTTTCTGTATTTACTAGTTTAACTAAGTCTTTACCATCAACATCAACTAAACGCATTTCTTTGTAATAACCCATATCAAATATGGCATTCATCATAGTGCGAATAATAGGATCTTGCTCATCAACCATATGAGGGCTTAGAGATAAACCGAGAGATGTTGCAGTGTCCTGAACGTGTACTTCAGATTCCACTTCTAAATAACTTTTTATATTTTCGATACTTAATATGAAGTTAACGCTAAAGATAATGAAGAAAATAAAGGTGATTAAAATTAATAACTGCTTGGACAATGACATAGTATGTGGCCTACACGAATGATTATTGATTTAAGTTAAAAATAGACTTGTGCAACAATACCTGTAAGAGCAATAACACGCAAGCAATTACCATCATTGTTTGTTGTTGTACCGGGGTCATCTTTTAAAATGAAGGGTGCTTTTCTTTTACCATTTGGTCAACAAGCCCCATCAAGCTATAACTTGCCTGTTCTGCTTGTTGAAATGAATTAAGAATATTTGCCTGAGTTTCTCGGCTGCTTTCCCATGAGCCATTAAGCATAGAGATAGCTTGTTGAATATGTTGATGCACTTCTGAATGAATGGGCGCAATTTTGTTATAAGCTGGATATTGATTAAAGTCAGTGGCACCACTGCCTTGAAAATACCAATGCCCAAACTGACAGTCATGATCTGTAGCATTTGCAGCTTTGGCTTCACTTGAGTCTGCTCCTGTTGCCAATGCCATATATGCATTTTGTTTATAGCGTAAATGTTCAACTTTAACCAAAGCTGAAAAACTTACATCATCGGCATAGAGCATACGGCTTTCTGTATCTCGTGCAGAATCGGCAAAACTTTCAAATTTATCGGCAAATTCTGTCACTATTCCGCGGGAAGAGTCCGCCATTTCTGCCATATCCGATGAGTCATTTAGCATGGCTTTTGATTTTTTCTGAAAGGTGTCTAGAACTTTAGCAATGCTAGATGTTGCTTTAATTGTATTATCTGCAAGTGATTTAACTTCATCTGCAACCACCGCAAACCCTCTGCCTTGTTCTCCCGCCCTAGCTGCTTCTATAGCCGCATTTAAGGCAAGTAAACTAGTTTGGTCTGCAATGCTTTTAATCAGTGTTATTACGGCGGCGGCCTCTTCATTAAGCTCATTGAGTGCAATAATTTCACTGTTATTATGATCTATTTTGGTAATAACATCATTCAGGTTGGAGACAACTGAATTAATAGATGATTGGCTATTATCAGCATCCTCTACCATTTGACGAGATGTTGCAGTTACAGTATTCATTACATTTTGAATATCTTCAATGCTTTGTTGATTCAATCTAAGGTCAATCAATAAGTTGCTAGAACTAAGCTGGGCAAGGTTAGAAACCAATTCATTTTTAATCATGAAATTATAAGTTTTTTCCATTGCCTGAAAAGAGACATTGATATTATCTAATGATGTGGCAAAGTCTCCATGCAAACCTTGAGGGTAGGCCCTACGAAAAAATTGACCTTCACTGGCATATCTAAACGAGGTGCTAACCTCTCTAAAATAAGCTTCTAGTTGGTCTAGCATGTCATTAATTTTCCATGACAAAGAGCCTAATTCATCCTCTTGCTCAATATGACTTATTCGACTATCAAAATGTCCTTCGCTAATCGCATCAGCAACGGTGCTGATTTTTTTCAGTGGAGCCAATAAGCTTGTAATACCTTTAATTGAAAATATTGCATAAACGAAACTAATCAACAAAATAGAAATAACAATCCAATTAATACCCACCTCAATGAAGAACAGTGTCGCTACAATAAGTAACAGTATATTATTGAAATAGCTTATTGCTTTTAATTTAGATGCTAAGGATAAATTCTTCATATGTCACTCCTTTGTCTACAAGTAAGTCTGATACTAGCTTTAAAGAAGCTTCTGCAGCATTTTTAGATCCAGTTGAGCGTTCTACGACAAGCATAGATTTATAAAGTTCTTCCACTATTGCAATACTTTCTGGCTTAGGTTTACGCCTTACTGAATAATAGCCAATCAACTTTCCTTGCAAATCGTAAGAGGGGGTCACATTCGCAATCACCCAATAAAAGCTTCCGTCTTTTGACATGTTTTTCACATAGGCAAAAATTTCTTTTCCTTGTGAAAGAGTATCCCACAACAATTTAAATACGCCACGAGGCATATCGGGGTGACGAATAATATTATGTTGTTTACCTAGTAATTCTTCTTCAGAGTATTTTGAAAACTCGATAAAGATACGGTTTGCATAGGTAAGTCGTCCCTTAGCATCTGTCTTTGAAACAATAAAGTCACTCTCTCGCATCACAAGCTCTTTATTAGTCGGTTCAATATTATATTTCATAAATCCATGATTCCATATTTATCCCTATAATTCATGCATGATTTATACCTGTTTTATTTTTTTGCTCAGATTGTTAGGATATAAACAATTATTACTTATTAAAATTTAAGCAAAATGCTCACAGTCCTAATCCAAATGTCACTTATTATTGCGTGTGGTTCTTTATGGAACCTTATCGCGCCATCGCATAGTTCTAGTCAAACTCATCGCCGCACATTAACCGATCTGGTTTTTTACATCTTATTGCCCGCCTTAGTTTTAGATGTAATCTGGCGCGCACCTTTAAATCAGTCATCGTTACAGATTTCTTTTTTAGCGACGATGGGAATTGCCGCTGGCATGATTGCAATATGGCTTGTACTTAGAGTAGTTAAAGCATCCAAGAAACAAACGGGTACATTATTATTAGCGGCCTCTTTCCCTAATTCAACCTATTTGGGCTTGCCAGTATTAGATCAAGTTATTGGAGCGCATACACGTTCAACCGTGTTGCAATATGATTTGTTTGCCTGCACACCAATTTTGTTATCGTTTGGTATGTTAATCGCACATTTTTATGGTGATAGCCATGCCGAAGTGCATCCATTGCGTGAATTGGTAAAAGTGCCGCCACTTTGGGCTGTTGTTATCGGCATTACCTTAAATTCTATGGGTATTCAACAGCCTGACATTGTTCATTCTGGGTTGGCGACATTATCAGGTGGTGTAGTGCCTTTAATGCTGATTGTATTAGGAATGAGCATTCGCTGGCACAGCCTTCGTCTACAATATTTGAAGCTATTATTACCAGTGGTTTTGATTTCTTTAGTTATTGTGCCATTTGTCGTATTGAACATGAGCTATATTATTGATTTTAATAGCAACAAGACAATAATCGTTACATTAATAGCCGCAATGCCGACCATGGTGTTCGGTATCGTTATCTGTGAGCGATATTCACTTGATAGCCAGCTCTATGCCGCCGCGGTTACATTAACGACTATCACAAGCTTAATTACATTGCCGCTGTGGTTTGATTATTTATAA
>JADFVK010000084.1 GCA_015222495.1 Pseudomonadota bacterium | reverse complement strand
TGTGGTGCTGATGCAGAGCGTGAAACAGATACTTTTGATACCTTTATGGAATCCTCATGGTATTATGCCCGTTATTGTTCACCTGATTGTGATACAGCGATGTTGGATGATAGGGCCAAATACTGGGGGCCTGTGGATCAATATGTGGGTGGTATTGAGCATGCTATTTTACACCTGCTTTATTCACGTTTTTATCATAAACTGATGCGTGATGAGGGACTGGTGGATGGTGATGAACCCTTTAAAAACTTATTAACCCAGGGAATGGTTCTTAAAGACGGGGCTAAAATGTCTAAGTCTAAGGGAAATACTGTTGACCCACAGGGGATTATAAAACAATATGGTGCAGATACCGCTCGTTTGTTTATGATGTATGCTGCACCGCCGGAACAGTCATTGGAATGGTCTGATAGTGGTGTGGAAGGGCAGTTTAAATTCTTAAAACGTTTATGGAAAACAACTTTTGAGCATATTGAATTACTTGATGGTAGTACTCCATTATTAGATGTAGACTCATTGGATAAAGAGAGTAAAAAGTTACGTCATAAGCTACACCAAACCATTGGTTCTGTGAGTGATGATATTGGGCGCAGACATACTTTTAATACTGCCATTGCTAAAGTGCGTGAATTATTAAATATGATGGAAAAAATGTCTGACTCACTAAACCAATCCGATCAGGGCAGAGCCTTAAAACAAAATGTTTTAGAAAATGTTTTATTGATGTTATCTCCTATAGTGCCGCATATTACTCATCAATTGTGGTTGTCCTTAGGACATGATAAGGCTATTATCAATGAATCCTGGCCGGCAGTGGATGAATCTGCTTTAGTGGAAGATTCAATTCAATATGTTGTGCAGGTTAATGGCAAGCTGCGAGATAAGATAGAAGTGGCAGCAGATGCAGATAAGGTAAGTATTGAAGCTTTAGCTATGCAGTCAGAAGGTGTGATGAGAAATATTGAAGGAAAAACTGTACGCAAAGTGATTGTTGTACCGAATAAGTTAGTGAATATTGTGGCTAATTAGCCTAAGCCATTAAAAGAACAAGGAATAAAAATGTTACAGAGAAAAGAGTCCAGACTTCAACTGCTTGTTTTATTAAGTTTTATTTTTATGAGTGGCTGTGGCTTTCAGTTACGCGGGGCTACGGATATAGACCTACCTGCACTATATGAAAAAGTATACCTGGTTAACAAGGGTGATTCTGGTATAGCTCAGCAACTTAAAGTAGCATTAGAGCGTGCTGGTTCAAAAATAGTGAATTCAACCGGTTCAGCAACATCTGTGATTACCTTATCCTCTAAGGGTGTTGAAAGAAGAGCATTAAATATTGCCGGTAGAGAAATTAAAGAGTATGAGTTAAACATGGAAGTTGCTTTTGTGGTACAGGATCATAGTGGTGAACAACTATCTGATGCACAAACGGTTAGTGTGATACGTACTTATCAAAATGATCAAAATAATGTTTTAGGTAAGGATAATGAAGAAAACACTATTCGTAAAGAGATGAATGAAAGTGTGGTTACTCAGATTTTATATCGTTTGAAAGCCCTTGCTCAATAATGCAAATCAGGCCTGATCAATTACGAAAAAATCTACAGGCCTCACGTCAACCGGTTTATATCGTCTGTGGCGAAGAACCCTTACAACACCGTGAATGTGTTGATATGTTGCGTAAAGCAGCCAGGTATTATGGCTATGATGAACGCGAAGTATATACGGCAAATGCAAAGTTTGACTGGAATACCTTGTCGATTGCTGCCAATGAACTATCACTTTTTGCCAGTAAACGATTGATTGAAATTCATCTGCCCACGGGGAAGCCATCTGATAAGGGCGTGGCTTTAATTGACTATTGTGAAAATTTGCCAGAGGATATTATTTTATTGATTGTGGCGGGTAAAATTGAGTCTGCAACCCGAAAAAGTAAGTGGTTTAAGGCGGTTGATAAAGTTGCTGGTATTATTTCTGTGTGGCCGATTGATGGGCAGCCTCTGAATCAATGGCTCAATAAACGCTTGCAGGGAAAAGGTTTAAACTTAGCTGCAGACTCTTTGCAATTAATTAATGATAGAGTGGAAGGTAATCTACTGGCAGCTGATCAGGAAATTGAAAAATTAAGTTTATTGTATCCGGTTAAGAATACAATGCTCAAATTAGATTACGAACAGGTTTCCTACGCAGTTTTTGATAATGCCCGTTACAATATTTTTGACCTTTTTGACTGTGCTTTATCCGGTGATTTGAAACGTGCCTCACGTATGCTTTTTAGTTTACAAAGAGAAGGCCAGCCAATAATGTTAATTATGACTTTAGTGGCGAAAGAAGTAAGAATGCTGGCAAAGATGTGTGCGGCAATGGAGCAAAGTCAGGATCTACAAAGCGCACTGAAGGGATTTTATATATTTCCAAAGAGAAAGAATCTGATCACTCAAACGATAAGAAGTACCCAGGCTGAATATTGGCAGGATTTACTGAAAAAACTGTTGTTGGTAGATAAAATGTCTAAGGGATCTGAGCCTGGTGAACCCTGGGGAGTGATGCAATTGATATTGGCGGATATCGCCAATCAATCGTATTTGGATATAGAATTTAAAGATTCAAGCTTCCCCCTTCTTCAGAAGGGGGATTGAGGGGGTTGGCTTTTAAAACTTTAACTTATTGATAGTAACAAAATTATTAGAGACAGGAAAAACATGGATATTAAACAATATATGACTCAATTGGGTCAGCGAGCACGTCAGGCTTCCAGAGAGTTAGCCCGAGCTGATAGTAATATAAAGAATAAGGCTTTACTGGCTATTGCCGATTTATTAGAGGCGTCTATGGCAACTCTGATAGCTGAAAATAATAAGGATTTAGAAGCAGGTAAGGAAAAGGGCTTAGATGAAGCCTTATTAGACCGTCTGGCTTTAAATGAAGAGCGAATATTAGGTATGTCAGAAGGTTTGCGTCAGATTGCGGCATTACCGGATCCTGTAGGTGAAATTTCCGATATGAATTATCAGCCATCAGGTTTGCAAATTGGAAAAATGCGTGTGCCATTGGGAGTTATTGGTATTATTTATGAATCAAGACCGAATGTGACTGCTGATGCGGCTGCCTTATGTATGAAGTCGGGTAATGCAGCGATTTTACGTGGTGGATCTGAAGCAATTAATTCCAATCAGGCAATTGCTGTTTGTATCAAAAACGGTCTGGAACAAGCTGGTTTATCAGCAGATGTGGTACAAGTTGTAGAAACCACAGATAGAGAGGCTGTGGGTGAACTCATTACTATGCAGGAATATGTTGATGTAATTGTGCCTCGTGGTGGCAAGGGTTTAATTGAACGTATTAGTGGGAATTCAAAAGTACCTGTGATCAAGCATCTCAATGGTATTTGTCATGTTTATATTGATGCAAAGGCTGATCATAAAAAAGCCATTGATATTGCCTATAATGCAAAAACACATCGTTATGGTGTGTGTAATGCTATGGAAACCTTATTGATTGATGATGTCATCGCAGCAGATATTTTACCTGAGTTAGCACTGCAATATGAACAGGAAGGTGTGGAGCTGCGTTGTTGTGAAAAAAGTGCCGCTCTTATCGCTACTACTGTCAAGTCAGTTGTTGCAGCTACAGAAGAAGATTGGGATACGGAATATCTTGCACCTATCCTATCTATTCGTGTGGTTGATGGTGTAGACGAAGCTATGGAACATATTTTTCAACATAGCTCCGGTCATACCGAGTCTATTGTGACTGAAGATCTAACAACTGCCAGACGTTTTCTTGCAGAGGTTGATTCCAGTTCTGTTATGGTCAACGCCTCTACACGATTTGCAGATGGATTTGAATATGGTCTGGGTGCAGAGATAGGCATTAGTACAGATAAAATTCATACTCGAGGCCCGGTTGGTTTAAATGGTTTAACATCACAAAAATATATTGTTTTAGGTGATGGTCATATCCGTCGATAGCTCTATAAAGGAGTAATTATTGAAAGCTCCAATTGGCATATATGGCGGGACTTTTGATCCAATTCATTATGGGCATTTAAGACCCTGCCTGGAATTGTGTGAAAGTTTAAAACTGGATCATGTGCGTTTTATCCCTGCTTTTTTACCTCCACATAGGGATAATCCAGCCACTGAGGTTGTACACCGTTTAGAAATGGTGAAGAAGGCGATTGACTCTGAAGCCTCATTTGTTTTAGATGAGAGGGAAATTCAGCGTGGTGGCCCTTCTTATATGGTGGATACACTGAAAAGTTTGCGTCAGGACTTTGCGGATAATCCCTTGTGTTTACTCATGGGAATGGATGCTTTTAGCGGCATTGAAAGTTGGTCTCATTGGCAGGAGTTATTGGATTATGCTCATATTATTGTGACGCAGCGTCCTGATACGGATTTTCATGCATTGGATCTGTGGTCTGATTCGCTAAATCAATTTTATCAAAAATATAAGTTACAAAATAATAATACATCAGCACAGAATATTCATAATTCTTTACATGGCGTTATTCAATTGGAAAGCGTTACTCAGCTGTCGATATCTGCAACAGATATTCGTAAACGCTTAAAAAATAGACAATCTATACGTTTTTTAACACCAGAACCCGTCATTAAGCTCATAGAGTGTTATAATCTCTATCAATAAACAATTTTTTTAATAAAATACATAATAAGGTAAAGTTATTTTAATGAATCCTGATGAATTAAAGGCATTGGTACTCAATGCAGTGGAAGATCTCAAAGCATTTGACATTAATTTTGTTAATGTTCAAGGACGTAGTAGTGTGACTGATGTGTTGCTATTTGCCAGTGGTCGCTCTGATCGACAGGTTAAGTCTATTGCTAATAACATCATTGTTGAAGCAAAAAAAGCTGGTATCCAGCCCCTGGGCGTGGAAGGCCTGAATACCGGGGATTGGGTTTTAGTTGATCTAGGGGATATTGTTGCTCATATCATGTTACCACAGGTGCGAGATTATTATGGCATTGAACGGATGTGGGAAGCTGATGAAGGTGAAGGCTCTGAAAATAATGAAGAGCTCGATCAAGCTGACTAGTTAAAAATGAATATCTATCTCCTTGCCGTGGGCAATAAAATGCCTGACTGGGTGAATAAGGCTTATCATGAATATGCAAAACGTCTAAATGCGGACTGTCAGTTAAAGTTGATTGAAATTGCCCCTGGCAAACGTGGGAAAAATGCTGATCTGGCAAGAATAAAGTTACAGGAAGGAGAAAAACTCCTGGCGGCGATTCCTAAGGGATGTTTAGTCGTTGCACTGGAAGTTAAAGGACGTGCCTGGAGTACTGAGGAATTAGCAAAGCAATTAGATGGCTGGTTACATAGTGGACAAGATATTGCACTGTTAATTGGCGGCCCTGAAGGTTTGAGTAATGCCTGTGTAGCCCGAGCGGATGTTAAATGGTCGTTATCCCCACTGACCTTACCTCACCCACTGGTTAGAGTACTACTAAGTGAGCAGATTTATAGAGCTTATAGTATTCTAAAAAATCACCCCTATCACCGTTAAGTTATTCTGTGAACGTTCCTGAGCAACAGGTTTAAATATAGTTTCAATTACCTCACTAAAAAAAGTAAAAATTATGAGTGATGAATTATTAATTAATGTAACACCCCAGGAAACCCGTGTTGCCACTATTGAAAATGGTATGCTGCAAGAGGTTATTATTGAGCGTGCCAGTAAGCGTGGTCTGGTGGGCAATGTCTATAAGGGTAAAGTTTGTCGTGTTTTACCGGGCATGCAGGCAGCATTTTTAGAAATTGGTTTGCAGCGTACGGCTTTTTTACATCTATCAGATATTGTTATTTCAGATGAACAAAAAAAATCTAGTGAGTTGGAATTAACGATAAATGATGTGCTTCGTGATGGTCAGGAAATTCTGGTTCAAGTAGTTAAAGATCCTATGGGTACTAAGGGAGCACGCCTGACTACAAATATTACCATTCCTGCTCGTTATCTGGTTTATATGCCTAATTCTAAGCATATCGGTGTATCCCAAAAATTAGAGGGTGAAGAAGAAAGAAATCGACTGAAAGATTTAATTAAGTCACAAAGAGATGACTCTGAAAAAGGTGGCTATATTATTCGTACCGTAGCAGAAGGTATTTCTGAACAATCAGTTGAGTCAGATATGCTTTTTTTGAAAAAGATCTGGCAATGTATTATTGAAAATAATAAAGCGACCAGTGCCGGTAATCTGGTTTATGGTGATTTACCATTAGCCATGCGAGTAATGAGAGATATGGCAGATATTCATATTGATGCTATTCGTATTGATTCAAAAGAAACTTATGAGAAAGTTTTAAAGTTTGCAGAAAAATTTATTCCTGAATTAGCGCCTGGAATTGAATATTATCCTGGTGAGCGTCCTCTGTTTGATTTATTTGGTGTGGAAGATGAAATTCAACGAGCCTTACAATCAAAAATTGAACTAAAGTCGGGTGGTTATTTAATCATTGATCAGACTGAGGCTATGACGACGGTGGATATTAATACGGGTGGCTATGTAGGGAGTCGTAATTTAGAAGAAACTATTTTTAAAACAAATCTTGAAGCTACACAGTCTATTGTTCGTCAACTGCGTTTGAGAAATTTAGGCGGGATTATTATCCTTGATTTTATTGACATGCAGGATCCTGAGCATAAGCGTCAGGTTTTGCGTTCATTTGAACGGGCTTTGGAAAAAGATCATGCCAAAACCTGTATTACGGAGGTGTCAAATCTTGGTCTGATTGAGATGACACGTAAGAGAACACGGGAAAGTCTTGAACATATCTTATGTGAGGCGTGTCCAGTTTGTAATGGTCGAGGTACAATTAAAACTGTTGAAACAGTGGCGTTTGAAATATTTCGTGAAATTATCCGAGAGGCAAGACAGTTTGACACAGAGAAATTGCTAGTGCTAACGTCAAAAGATGTAGGTGAATTTTTAATGGATGAAGAGTCTTCAGCCATTGCAGAGTTAGAAGAGTTTTTACAACGTAGTATTCAGTTTAAAATGGATGATGA
>JADFVK010000083.1 GCA_015222495.1 Pseudomonadota bacterium | reverse complement strand
GTTGATAGTGCTCGTGGTCCGGGTGGTGGTTATCGCCTGAGCCGTCTTGCAGATGATATTGCGGTTGCTGAGATTATTGCTGCGGTGGATGAAACTGTAGATGCAACACGTTGTCGCCGTAAAGGAAATTGTCAGCATGAAGAGAGATGTTTAACGCATGACCTGTGGTGTGATTTGAGTGATCAGATTTTTAGCTTTTTAAGTGAAATCAGCCTGGCTAGCCTGGTTGAAAAGAAGGCTGTTCAGGAAGTTTCAATGCGTCAGGATAATAATGTCCTTCTTGATAATAGAAAGATTGCTTAAGTAACTTTTTATTTTAAAAATTATTTTTTTCAATTTTTGTTATAGGATTTATTAATGAGTTCACCGATATATCTGGATTATTCAGCCACTACGCCTGTTGATCAGCGTGTTGCTGATGTTATGTGTCAATATCTTACTATGGATGGTAATTTTGGTAATCCCGCTTCCCGTTCTCACCAATATGGCTGGGATGCAGAAAAAGCTATTGAAAAAGCACGTGAAGATGTTGCAGAACTGATTAATGCAGATGCAAAAGAAATTGTCTGGACATCAGGTGCAACGGAGTCAGATAACCTGGCCATTAAAGGTGCAGCACACTTTTATGCGAAACGTGGTAAACATATTATAACTTCAAAAACTGAACACAAGGCTGTTTTAGATACTTGTCGTCAATTAGAACGTGAAGGTTTTGAGGTGACTTATCTTGATCCTGAAGTTGATGGATTGATTGATATTAATAAGCTTGAAGCAGCAATACGTGAAGATACGATCCTTGTTTCGATTATGCACGTCAATAATGAAATTGGCGTGATTCAGGATATCGAAGCGATAGGTGAGTTATGTCGTTCTAAAAAAATTGTCTTTCATGTGGATGCAGCGCAAAGTGCTGGAAAAATTGAGATTGATTTAAAGAAACTAAAAGTAGATTTACTTTCTCTTTCGGCACATAAAGTTTATGGACCAAAGGGAATAGGCGCACTCTATGTACGTCGTAAGCCCAGAATACGTATTGAAGCACAAACTCATGGTGGTGGACATGAACGTGGTATGCGTTCTGGTACATTAGCACCGCATCAGATTGTTGGGATGGGTATAGCATTTAAAATTGCTAAAAAAGAAATGGCCAGTGAAAATGAAAGAATCCGTGGCTTGCGTGATCGTCTATTGAATGGTTTGCAGACAATGGAAGAACTTTATATTAATGGTGATTTAGAAAAACGAGTAGTACAAAACCTTAACCTGAGTTTTAACTATGTTGAGGGTGAGTCATTATTAATGGCCATCGATAGTCTGGCTGTTTCTTCTGGTTCCGCTTGTACATCTGCTAGTTTAGAGCCTTCTTATGTACTTCGTGCTATTGGTCGAAATGATGAATTAGCCCATAGTTCAATTCGCTTTAGTCTGGGGCGTTTTACCACAGAAGCAGATATAGACTATACGATTAAATTAGTGAGTGAAAAAGTTGACAAATTAAGACAATTATCACCTTTATGGGATATGTATAAGGATGGTATTGATATTTCTACTATACAGTGGAATGCTCATTAAGCACTTTAGATAAAGTAAATTCAAGAATAATTTTTGAAAAAAGAGGTAACACGCATGGCATATAGCGATAAAGTATTAGATCATTATGAAAATCCACGTAATGTGGGTACAATGGAAAATGATGATAAGGGTGTAGGTACCGGAATGGTTGGTGCGCCTGCCTGTGGTGATGTCATGCGTCTACAGATTAAGGTAGATGAAAATGGTGTTATTGAAGATGCTAAGTTTAAAACCTATGGTTGTGGTTCTGCTATTGCCTCCAGCTCTTTGGTTACTGAATGGGTAAAAGGTAAGACCTTAGATGAAGCCGGTGAAATTAAAAATACAGATATTGCTGAAGAATTAGCCTTACCTCCGGTTAAAATTCATTGTTCTGTGTTAGCAGAAGATGCGATTAAAGCTGCTATTACAGATTATAAAGAAAAGCAGTCCTAAGGACATTATAGAAATATACGGAAATAATATGGCCATTACTTTAACAGATGCAGCAGCAGAACATGTGGTGCGATTTATTGAAAATCGTGGCAAGGGCGAAGCCTTACGTCTGGGCGTAAAAACCAATGGCTGTTCTGGTATGGCCTATGTTCTTGAATTTGCAGATAAAACTGAAGAAGAAGACAATATTTTTGAAGATAAGGGTGTTAAAATTATTGTCGATCCTAAGAGTCTGATTTATATTGATGGCACAGAACTGGACTATGGACGTGAGGGTCTTAATGAAGGTTTCAAATTTAATAATCCTAATGTAAAGGATTCTTGTGGCTGTGGTGAGAGTTTTAATGTGTAGAGGCGACAGTAACAAGTTACCCACAAGGGGATTCGTCTGAAGAATCCCTCCCGTTTTTCCAAATAGATACAAAATATGACACCCGATAACTACTTTAATCTACTAGCCCTTCCTATAAGCTTTGAAATCGATAAAAATAAGCTCAACGATAATTATCATGAAATTCAAAAATCTATTCACCCGGATAATTATGCTAATAGCTCAGATGCAGAACGGCGTTTATCAGTACAAAAGACTGCCCAGGTTAATGATGCTTTAGCCACGCTCAAAGATCCTCTAAAAAGAGCTATTTATTTATTATCTCTACATGAGATAGAATTAAGTGCACAGGATAATAAAATGGACCCGATGTTCCTGATGGAACAGATGGAGTTGCGTGAGAATCTCTCGCAGATAGAAAAGCATGATGATCCACTGTCTGCTTTAGATGAAATATTAAGCGATGTTCAGTCAAAAATTAAAAATCTTGTGAAGAATTTAGCTGAATTATTTCAACAGATTTTATCAGATGATCTTAGTCTGGATAGAGAGAATCTATTAGAACAAGTCAAATCTCAGGTTCTAAAAATGCAGTTTTTAAATCGTCTTCAGGAAGAATGCCTGAATAGAGAAGAAGATCTGGTTAATCAATATTAAATATTTATAAATCTAGCTAGTGTGTATTCGTACCCCAAGGGCACTTCCTACGGGGCGTAAATTGCTGTTTTTTCTCTTAGCTTCCCCCTTCTTTAGAAGGGGGATTGAGGGGGTTGGATCTTTTGATTTTGAGTTTATATATTAAAGTCAAATCCTTTAAACCCCCTCAGTCCCCCTTTGAAAAAGGGGGAGGTAAGATCAAGAGCAATAAACGGATGGGTACTAACAAAACATACAAAAAGATAATTATTCATTATGGCACTATTACAAATTTCAGAACCAGGACAATCTGCAGCACCTCATCAGCATAAATTAGCTGTGGGTATCGATCTGGGTACGACAAACTCATTAGTTGCTACAGTCAGAAGTGGCCTGGCTGAAACGATTGCGGATGAAAATGGTCAACATCTTTTGCCCTCAGTAGTTCAATTCTTATCCAATAATGATAATAATTTTCAAACTGAAGTTGGTCATAAGGCAAAGACAAATGCGGTCAATGATCCACTTAATACCATTGTTTCGGTGAAACGTTATATGGGGCGCGGCTTAGAAGATATTACTGATCGTTCTGTATATCAGTTTGTTGAAGAAAAGAATTCAGTTGTGCCACGCATTCAAACTGTTGCCGGAAATATCAGTGCTATAGAAGTCTCTGCAGAAATTTTAAAAAAGTTAAAAGCTCAGGCCGTTGATGCTTTAGGAGATGAGTTAACCGGAGTAGTGATAACAGTACCGGCTTATTTTGATGATGCTCAACGTCAGGCGACAAAAGATGCCGCCAAATTAGCGGGACTCAACGTACTGCGTTTAATTAATGAGCCTACTGCGGCAGCAGTTGCTTATGGTTTGGATACCGGTAATGAAGGCATTCATGTTATTTATGACCTGGGTGGTGGTACTTTTGATATTTCTATCCTTAAATTAACCCGTGGGGTTTTTGAAGTTTTATCTACAGCCGGTGATGCCTCCCTTGGCGGTGATGACCTGGATAATACAATTGCACAATGGATTTTATTAGAAGCAAAAATAGCAGAAGCCGATGCAGCTTTACAACGTCAAATATTAGATGTTGCCAGAGAAGCAAAAGAAGGCTTAACTGAACAGGAAAATGTCACTTTATCCATTCAACTGAGCAATGGTGAGAATTGGTCTGCAGATTTAAATAGAGAACAGTTTGAAAAAATGATCTCTCCCTTAATACGAAAAACACTGGCAGCCTGTCGTCGTGCATTGCGTGATGCAGATATCGAAGCAATAGAGATTGAAGATGTGGTCATGGTAGGCGGTTCAACCCGAGTACCCTTAGTAAGACAAATGGTCGGTGAGTTTTTTGACTTAGAACCCCTGGTTAATATAGATCCGGATAAAGTAGTTGCCATTGGTGCAGCACGTCAGGCAGATGTTCTGGTAGGCAATAAAACTGATCAAGAGATGTTATTACTTGATGTAACGCCTTTATCCTTAGGTCTGGAAACCATGGGTGGATTAACTGAAAAAGTTATCCATCGCAATACTACGATTCCAGTAGCCAGAGCACAGGAATTTACTACTTTTAAAGATGGCCAGACTGCCATGGCGATTCATGTGGTCCAGGGAGAACGTGAACTGATTAGTGATTGTCGTTCTCTGGCGCGTTTTGAATTACGTGGAATTCCTCCTATGGTGGCAGGTGCTGCACGCATAAGAGTCACCTTTCAAATTGATGCAGATGGTTTGTTATCAGTTTCCGCCAGAGAAGAAACTTCAGGTGTTGAAAGTAGCATTCAAGTCAAACCTTCTTATGGCCTGAGTGATAATGAAATTGAAACTATGCTGAAAGATTCGTTCAGTCATGCTCAGGATGATATAGAAGCGCGTAAACTCAGAGAAGAACAAGTAGAAGCGAATAGGGTAGTAGAGTCTCTTAATTCTGCTCTTGCTGAAGATGCTGATAAATTACTTTCAAGCGATGAAGCAGCTGCCATTCATGATATTATTGGTGAACTGGAAGAAGTCGCAAAGGGCATTGATCAAAGAGCCATAAAATTAAAAATTGAAGCAGTAGATAATTTATCTGCAGAATTTGC